>JAGWVZ010000003.1 GCA_018970625.1 Myxococcales bacterium
ATGTTGCGGCTCTCGCGGTGCTGGCCCTGGTGGTCGCGCTGCGCAGATGTTGATCACGGCGACGGCAGCGCCACCTCGACCTCCCGCGCGAGCGGTCCCGCGAGCATCTTTGCCCAGCCGCGCGAGAGGATCATGCCGTTGCGGCGCAGGGCGGTCGCAAACTCACTGAGGCCGCTATACGACTGACTCCCGCCCAACCGTGCATCGGCTGAGCAGGGATTCTGGATCACCCCACAGTCAAACCATCAAGCCAAGCTCGGCCCGACTTTGCGATCACGCTGGTTGAACTGCCAGGCGCGACGGCAGATGTTGCCACATTGACCAGATGTGGCTACGTTGACCGCCATCATGATCGACTCCCTACCGAACTCCTTCACCTACCGTATCGCCCACGAGCGAGGCATCTCGGACCGCCGCCTGCGCGAGCTGGTCGCCGAGCGCGCCATCGACCGGCTTGGGCATGGGGTCTACCGCAAGGCGAACGCGCCGCCGGCAGACCTGGACCGGGTGGAGCTCGCGCTGCGTGCGCCAGAAGCAACCCTGTGCCTGACGTCCGCGTTGTCACACCACGACCTGACCGACACCATCCCGTCCGTCATCAACGCCGCCCTGCCCCGCGATCAACGACCGCCAAGCCTCAACGCGCCGGTTCGCTGGCATCGTTTCGACGCTCGCACCTTCCATCTCGGCCGCGAGACAGTGCAGGTAGACCAAGGCATTGCCCTCGGCATCTACAGCGCTGAGCGCAGCATCGTCGACGTATTCCGCCTGCGTCATCAGGAGGGTGAAGAGCTTGCGGTGGAAGCACTCAGGCGTTGGCTCAAGACGCCGGGAGCGACGCCGGCGCGGCTGCTGGCGATGGCGCGGCACTTTCCCAAAGCGGAGCCCTCGTTGCTGAACACGCTTAGAATTCTCGTATGAAGACAAAACCTTCACATGCGGACTTTGCCGGGGCTCGGTACCTCGCGCTTCAGCGCCTTGCTCGGTCGCAGGGTCGCCCGACCGATGAGCTGTTGCAACTCTACATCCTTGAGTGTTTCTTGCGGCGGCTTTCGCTCTCGCCGTATCGTGAGCGGCTCGTTCTCAAGGGCGGACTCCTGCTCGCTGCGTTCGACCTCCGCCGTGCGACGCGAGACGTCGACCTGCTCGCGTTGCGGGTCGACAATGACCCCGCCGCTGTCGAGCGAGTCATCGTCGAGGTCGCAACGACCGAGGCAGAGGATGGTGTGGAGTTCGTCCTGGACGCACTCCATACGGAGGCCATTCGCGACGACGACGCCTACCCCGGCGTGCGAGTCACGCTCGATGCGCGGCTGGCGACCGCCCGAATTCGGTTCAGTGTTGACCTCAACGTTGGGGATCCGGTTGTTCCGGCGCCTGTGTCTACGACGTTCCCGGCCCTGCTCGCAGACGACCCCATCCCACTGCTCGCGTATCCGATGGCAATGGTGGTCGCCGAGAAGTTGGTCACCGCGCTGCAACGCGGTGCCGCGAATACACGATGGCGCGACTTCGCTGACCTGTTCCTCCTGGTGGACAACGTCGGCCACATTGAGGTGGTTGAGGCGTTGCGTGCTGTTGCCGAGCACCGGGGTGTCGCGCTGCAAGCCCTTGGCGAAGCGCTCGACGAAATGCCGCGGGTCGCGCAAGCGCGATGGGTTGTGTGGCTCAAGCGGCAGGGCGCGAATCGAGCGGTGCCTGAGGACTTCCTGGCACTGCTCGCGACGTTGGACGGAAAGACGCGCGCCTGGATTGCCGCAGCGGCAGGCTGACGCGTCGGCTCGGAGTAAGGGTCGTTAGCTCGGCGGGGCCCTGGCAAAGCGGCTTGAATCAAACCGCGAGCTCTCGCAGCATCGATATCCTCGTCTCGGCCTCGCGCTTGTCACCGTCAATCATCTCGAGCACCACCCGGCCGGCTGTGTCGCCGCGGCGCTGGACCGCCACCACCCAGCCTTCGCGCTTGGGGGTGGCGCGCACAATGCGTGCAGTCAGGTCGTAGAGGGTAGCAGCAAGCTCGCGGTAGTGCGCGGTCCGCGGCAGGCGAACCTCGCGGGTCGGATGCGGCGTGCCGCAGGTGGTGTGGTGGTCAGGAGCGTGGCGGTGAGGGTCGCCTTCGTGTTCTTCATCTTCGTTCTCGGCGAGTGTGTTGTTCCGTTGTCGAGCGACACAATCGCTCTTTCACACCGCACATCCAGTCCATACATCGCAAGGCACGCAGGGTTTGCGATGTATTATCGCGCCATCTCCGCTCGGGCGTATCTCAGCCCTGACACGGCGAAGCCCAACGGACTGAAGCACCCTACCCCGAAGATGGTGGCGCGCACCGTCCCATTGTGCAGGTCCCGCACCACGCGGACCACGCCCTGTCGGCGTCAGGAGCCATCAGGCACCAGGCCGGTCGCAGCTCGGCCCACGAAGCGCAGCGTCGTGAACACCGAGCATGACTTCTCGACCCTCGATGCACTCACACCGCATCCGGTCTACGCGTGGATGGGCTGGGTGCAGATTCTCTCGCCGATGGCGTCCATCTACGCAGTGCTCCTCGCGCTCGTGGGTGTCTTGCTCGCCATCGCTGCATTCCATGATACGTGGCTGCCTGCACTGCTCTTGGCGGTCGTCAGCAAGGTGTCGTTCCTCGCGCTCTTCGCCATGACGAGGCCGCACGGCGCGCCAATGCGACGCGTGGCAATCGCGGACGTTGCGGCTCTCGCGGTGCTGGCCCTGGTGGTCGCGCTGCGCAGATGTTGATCACGAAGACGGCAGCGCCACCTCGACCTCCCGCGCGAGCGATCCCGCGAGCATCTTTGCCCAGCCGCGCGACAGGATCATGCCGTTGCGGCGCAGGGCGGTCGCAAACTCACTCAGGCCGCTATACCCGAGCGGTCGGCGATAGGTTCGGGGTATTTCCCGGCGTCGAAGGCGTCCAGGAAAACGGCGGTCATTTCCTGCTGAAGCGTGGGCTGGTTACGCTTCACTTGCAGGAAGTAATCCCCCCAGCCTGTACGATCTGGTCGGCCAGAGCTGTTTGCGTGTACATGGCATCTCCCGAGACCAACACACCACGAAGTTCGAGCGCCCGTAACAGATCTGGCGCTGTGGTGATTTCATTGGCGCTGGTATCCACAGCGCACTCCGCGAGTACGATACGCGCGCCGGTTATTACCGCGGCATGCGTCGTCGTTCCCGCAAAGCACGCCCACGGCAATGACCGCCAGAACATCGCCGAGACGATAGCGGACTCCGCGCGCCCGTCGCGAGTCACAAAGAAAGCGCGCCTCGAAAAGCAGGTAATCCAGCGCCACGAGCGACGACGAGGGACCAGCAACGCGGCTGGTCGATAGAAAAGAACTCACTCTTCAACACGACTGACTCCCGCCAAACTCTATATCGTCTGAGCAACAATCTTTGATCACCGCAAAGTCGAACCTTCAAGCCAAGCTCCGTCCGACTTTGCGATCACGCTGAGCCCGAAACGGGCAACGCCTCGCTCACCCGGTCGCGCCGCAACGGCCGAAGCCACGTGCATCGCCGGCCTTTGACGTCGACCGATTCGATGACGGCGGTCGCGCCGTCCACGTCGCGAATCCAGAATCGCCCTGCCTCGCACGGCCATGCTTCTGGAAGCGCCTGAGGACCAAACAGGAGCTCGATGTCTGCGACGACGTCACTGACCCTGCGCGGCTCGCGGTTGTGCGCGATGTGATTCCGGTCCTCGACAAGCCGCCTGATCGCCGCATGAAAGGTGTTCGACTTCCACGCCGCGGCACGATCGCGCGCCCAATCAGGCATGAGGCGCGCGATGTCGCGGCCCACCTCGAGGTCGAGCGTGATGAGTTGAGCGATGGTACCGAAGCTAAGCGTTCCGGTTTGACTCTCGGGAACCTTGAACCGTCGGAAGAACTGCTCGATCGGGGCACTCTGAAGGTCCCAAAGCGTACACAGTTCCACGAGGGTGGCGAGCTCGGCGAACTGGAGCAGCGCGTACTCCTGAAGGAGTGGGTGTGCAAGTCGCCTCGGGCGGGCGCGCAACTGCTCGACCACGGGATGCCCGCCGGCGCGCGCCAGCACGGGTTCGCCTCCGTCGACGAGGCCAGCGAGCACCTGCGTGCCGGCACGCACGACCGACTCGAGCGTCATCTGGTCACGAACGACGAGCGCGACGTGCATTCTTGGCGCCGAAGCCCTTGCCCGCACTGCCACGGCGGCAAAGAACAACCGCGCCGAAACCTCTGCCGGGAGCCTGAATGATCCTGTTCCGATGAGGGGGAACGCCACACGGCGACGCTCTTCTGCCTCGATCGCCGCCACCGATTCCAGAATCTTCTCCACACAACGCTCAATGTTGGCTGCATAGTACGCGACTTGATCCTCAGCGCCGTCGGTCATCCACCCGTCCGGTGCGTGGAAACCGGCGTGGTAGACTCGATGTCCACCGGGCCCCGAAGTCTCGAGCACACTCCCCTCGGGAAGCCATTGATGCCGTGTCTGCGCGTCGAGCTCCGCCTGCATGATCGGGTGCGCTCGGCGAAACTGTCCAGAGATGCTGTGCGTGCCAAGCGCGAGCCTGAACGCGGAGTTCTCGCTGTTCACGAGGTAAGTCTCAGGCGCCGCAAGCAGGTTGCCGACACGGACCTCAAGTTGGATGTTGCCAATCGCCCACGTCCAGGGTTTGGGAGCTCCTGAGTCGGCGTCAGAAGGGGCTGTCATGCAAACCGTCGTTTCGGGTGAGGCGAGCGCGCCGCTCGTCTCGCGATTGACATTGTGCGCGCCCTCGTTCAACAAAATGGCTATTGCTTGGGAAGAGACTGTGAAAAGAATCGCTGGTCCAAAACGCACATGTTCAAACAAATCCCCGACGACGCACTCACCCTCGCCGACATCCCCACGCCCGGCACGGCGTGGCGAGAGCAGCTCGAATTCTGCCTGTCGGTCGACGGGTACGCCCTGTTTCCGACAAAGCGCCTCGCCGCCTTCCGAGCAGGAAAACCGCCGAAAAAGCTCACCGAACTTCGGGCCGCGTTGTTCTATGAGCAGCGCCGCTGGCGCGACGGCTGGAATGAGCCTGCAGGCGAGGACCTCGAGTACATTCAGGGGCTAGTCGATGCCATCCGTGCACACGTTGCCCTACGCGAAGCGCTTGCTCGCATTGCGGCTCTCAGCGAGCGGGAGGCTGCGAAGCGCGCGAACCGCGTCAAAGACATCGGCCCCTGACATTCTGAGCGCCCGCCCGCCGCTCCTGACTCCGCCATCAAAACCGCCGACACCCGCGCCGAGATCGTCAAAACGTGCCCGCCCCGCAGCGCCGCGTCATCCGCGCGGCGCCGGAGTTTGCGCGCCCGCAGAAGCCCGTCGCCCACCCGAAAACGCGACTGCTGGTGGTCGGCTACCGCCTGCGCGCCGCCATCGAGTCAGGGGAGTTCGAGAGCCAGGCTGCGCTCGCCGCCGCGCTAGGGCTCAGCCGGGCGCGGATGGCGCAGCTG
The DNA here is from genome assembly GCA_018970625.1 of Myxococcales bacterium. The sequence goes on from JAGWVZ010000003.1 coordinate 5,481, forward strand.
ATTGGGCTGACATTTCAGCCGCCGTGGGTGCAGGATGCGTGGTTGGTGGGCGTCGAAATAGAGCTCCCCCTCGAGGGGGCTTGCGCCGAAGCCTGCCCCGAGCCGGTCGAGGGCGAGTTTGACTACTGCAACTGGGACTGCACAACGCGGGGCGACACGGGCGGCAACGTTCAGAACGAGTGCCTCTTCGCGTGGTTGGAGGAGCAGGCCGGGGCCATCGATGCGCGCTGCGGTGCGTCGCCCGACTGGGTGGAGAGCGACTTCCGCAGTGCCCGCCGCCTCGACGCTGGTGAGGCCGTCACGCTGACGCTCGGCGAGGGGGACATCCGTTCCGCGCTGACGGCGGGCGGCTTCATCTTTCTGTACTGAGGCTCGGTCACGTCCAACGAACACCCGGCCGAAGGCGTCGACTTGTCGCGCCTGCCTGGGGCCCCGTTCGGCGATGACAGGAAGCAGCTCCAGCTTTGCATCGGGCCCCGTGCCACCGTTCCTGATTGCAGTGGTGTCCACGTTCGCCTGAGGGCTTCCCTAAGTCCGGTGTCGGGTGCCTCCAGCGTAGCCATGCGTTCCTTCTGAACGAGTCTCTTGAAAGCTGCGCATGCGAACCCGCAAGCTCCTCAATACCGTCTTGCGCCTGCTCGCTGGCTGCCCGGGTAACCCAGCCACTGGCCCTGCTGACCATGCAGCGGGCAACGATGCCACTCTAGCACATACGTGGAACGGCACATCCGCGGATCCCAGCCCAGACCCGCACAGCACGAAGCCGGTGACGCGGACACTGACGCCCTGAATGTTTCAGACGGCCAAGACCAAACAGTCGCATTCACGATCCCGTGATTCCGTGGAAGCATGCTCTATTGGTCCGTCGCATCGGCTTGACCGGGTGACCGGCACATTGGGGGGCGCCGGACTGGTTGCACGGCGTAAACTTACGCAGTCCATTGGATTTAAGGCAACGATGAAGATCCGGGCGATTGTTGGGCAGGCACCTGAAATTCGGACCCGTGTCGTCATGGCATAACCATTCAAACGCGTATTTTGATTCTCGAATCGTGTCGACTGTATCCTGAGCTTCGACTGCGATCTCGCTCGGTGTCACTCCCTCACACTACGCTTCTCACGCCTTCGGCGCATCGGTTCGTTTGCACCATGGTTTGGTGACTCACAGCATATTGTAGGCAGTTCCACCGAGCTCGGCGAGCAAGACGGGTGCGGTTCACACTGGGAGGCTATGGAAGTTTCAGATAGGACGTTACGCTGTCGACGCGGATGTGTTCGAAGGTCGCAGTCATGTGGCACCCGCCACTCTCAAACACGGTAATGACGCCGCCGACCACCTTCTCAAACGACAGGCGCCCGCTGTTGTTGAACGTCCAGCCACGGAGTTCGAGTGCTCGCACACCCACTCCGACCACCCGGACCTGGACGGTGTTTCCCATTGCTGACCGCCACTTCACCGGGGGTAGTACCGTGTACTCGCTCAAGTCAAAACGCAGTGAAACCGATGGTGTATACTCAAGTAACTGAACTTCGTGCAGAAAAACCGACTGAAGGCATGGTCCACCCGTTGGGTAGAGCGACTTCAGGAAGGTGTTGTAGTCCAGCAAATCGATCCACGACATTCGTCACCTGTTGAATGGGCAGTGGCCTCCTTCCAATCACTCTACCTTAACCGAAGACCAAGTCTTCTGGAACAGGCTGCGCGTCTTCGTCTAGCCAACTGGCCGGTTGCCAGCCTTGCGTCCGCCTGAATGAAGGCGAGGGTCGGCATGTGAACCTTACTTCTGGCGCGCGCACATTCAGGCACTATTCGTGCTTCATGCAGACGAGAACCGGCCTGCGATAGTGCGCTATGTTGTAGTCGGACGTTATTCGAATCCGTGGCGCCATTTAGTACTCCCGCTGTTCGTCGCCAGCGTTGCGGCTCTCGCGGTGCTGGCTCTGGTGGTCGCGCTGCACACACGTTGATCACGGAGACGGCAGCGCCACCTCGACCTCCCGCGCGAGCGATCCCGCGAGCATCTTTGCGCAGTCGCGCGAGAGGATTATGCCGTTGCGGCGCAGGGCGGTCGCCGCGGAACCCGTCGTGCGTCAGGGTCAGACGCGTGCCCTCGCGCTCCGGTGAGAGTTCGAAACGCACGGTGGTGTCTATGCCGCCGCCCTGCCATCGCCAACCATGACGTGCGGCGCGTCGAGTTCGAGCACTTCACAGCGCACGACGCCATCGAACCCCGGCCCCGGCTTCGTCTGCATCGTGAACACGTGACCGACCTTCGACGAGAAGTCGTTGGGCATTGAGCCGGCGCGCGAGGGCATCGGCGTTGCAGTCAGGCCCAGCAGCTCGGCCGGTCGCAACAGGTCCAGAAGCCTTGTGTAGGTCGGAGCGGCCGCGTGATGAAACTCGTCGACAATGACCACATCGAAGTGGTCGGCGTTGAGGTGTTCAAGACCGTTGGCCGCGAGGCTCTGAACTGACGCAAACACATGCTCGAAGCGCTCTGGGCGATTGCCACCCACCCAGAGCTCGCCAAACGCAGGGTCGCGCAACACATGACGAAAGGTCGCCATGCTGCGCTCCAGAATCTCGTAGCGATGCGCCACGAAGAGCAGCCGTGCGCGCGGCAGCCGTGAACGCAGCCTGCGGTAGTCTTCGGCCGCCATCACGGTCTTGCCGGTACCCGTTGCGGCGACGAGCAGATTCCGGTGCCGCCCCTGATCACGTGCGAGTTCGATTTGCTCGAGCAGCCGCTCCTGAAACGGGTCCAGACGCACCTCGACCGGACTCAACGCCAACACAGTCGGACTGCTGGACCGCGCGTCCGACGCCCGCCGGGCCTCGCGAAATCGCTGCAACTCGAACGGCTCGAAATCACCGCTGCACCAGTAAGCATCAAACACAGAGACCATCTTCTTCACGATGTCCGGATTGCGCGCACCCGAGACGCGCACATTCCATTCGCGCCCCGTCTCGGTGCCCGATCGGGTCAGATTCGACGAGCCAACGTACGCCGTGTGAAACCCGCCCGGTCGATGAAAAATCCAGGCCTTTGCGTGTAGTCGCGTGGCTTCGTTGTCGTAGGAAACACGCACGTCAGCGCCGAGCTTCGCAAGCTGCTCCAGCGCCTCGGGCTCGGTGGTGCCGGTGAACGTCGTCGTCAGCACCCGCAACACCCGCCCTTCATCTCGGCAGTGCCGCAGCAACGCGTCCTGCAGCGGCCGAATACCGCTTCGCACAATAAACGCCATCACCAGATCGACCTGCTCGGCCGACGCAATCTCCGCGCGCAACTGATGCAGCACCCGCGGTTCACGCCGGGCATTGGTCAGCAGCACACTGTCGAGCAACGGAATCTCGGGGCGCTCTACGCGTGCGGGCTCCCCATCGGGCCGCCACCCTGCAATCTCGGTCAAAACTCGCAGCGGCTCGGGCAACACGCTGTCGCGCAGCCAGCTGTCGTTGGCCCCGTCTCCGCCGAGCAGCTCCAGCACCCGGTTGGCGATAATGCGCGCGCGCTCCACCCGCTCGCGATGGTCGACCATTCGCAGCGACCTCGAAATCGCCTGCGCCACATGCAGCGCCACGCGGTCCACCACATCTTCGGCGTTGGGCGCTTCGAAACAGGGGACCAGCTCTCGTTCAAGCGCCGCCAGCTCACGGTCCAGGTCAGCGGTCACAAGCGTCTCAAGACACCTCGGGAAGTTCTGGCCATGGTTTTCCCATCCTGCTCGGCAACAAAGTCCACGGACGCCAGGATGTCGGCACGCCTGGCACTGTCAACCCTCTCGCCACGCATGCCGCGCCTTCGACACAGCCGACATGGTCAAATCCACCGGCGTTGATTTGCAGGGCTGCTCTACGTTTCAGCACAACGCCAGCTGCCAGCCGTGGACGCTCGCCCCGACGTTGCCACCGCCCTGCAAGCGCTCTCGACTTTCTCAGCGTGGGGCACCCGATCACCACGACAAACCCGGCCGAGTGCGACGGCCCGCGGTCAAACGATGCAGCTCAATCGCGCCATCCTCGCGCTCGACTCGGCCGATAGCCGAGGCTACTCCTATTTCATGATGGCGGTGGCCGACCGGTTGCCGTCACCGTTCAAGGAGCATGTCATGAACGAACTCAAAGATTACCGGTTTGTTTTCCCCATCCACGACCACGAGTTCAACCTGGTGGAAAAGGGCGAGCGGCAGGGAATCGAGAAAGGCATCGAGCTCGGCAAGCAGGCAGGCATCGAGCTCGGCAAGCAGGCAGGCATCGAGCTCGGCAAGCAGGCAGGCATTGAGCTCGGAAAGCAGGCCGGCATTGAGCTCGGCGTCGAGGACGGTCTATTGCTTCACGCCAGAGCAACCCTCGAACGGCTGGACCCGACCGCTGCGGCGCGACTTGGACCCTGTAAAGAGCTTCAGCAGTGGGACGCAGCGATTGACCATGCGATCCAACAGCTGAAGGCGCGTCGAATCGATTGAGTGTTCCATCGGATTGCCGTGGTGGGCAGGACGTCCGGTGCCGGAGGCTCAGGATAATCGCTCACGCGAATGGCCCCGACGCAGGGCACTCGAACAGCGACTTCCTGCGAGGACATCGTTTCAAGTGTCCACCACTGACGTGGTAATGCGCTACCTGCTAGTGAGCCGTCGACGGTGCTCCTGCCAGTTGTGATATGCTTCTTCCTTCTTCTGCATCAAAATGATCGACTGCCGCTTCAAAGCGGCAAGGTGCTCGTGCCCGATTCTCCTCTCCTCAGGGCTGAGACCAGGCAGTTGCAGACAGCGGTACAAATCAGCCTTGCGTCGCTCCAACTCCGATTGTTGTGACTTCAGGCTCACCCAATAAGCGAACCACTCGTCGTGCGAGCGCTTCGTGCTGTCGCTTGAAACAGCGAGCAGCAAAGCCAGACCAGCAAGAAAGGCTCCGGCTGCGACGATTGGATGCATCGTACCACCTAACAAGAAACGTATGACAATATCGATATTCAGTCTGTTATGCGTTTGTCAACGGTCACCAATCTCCATTTCACAATACCCCTACGCAACTGAACCACCCCATTCCGCCTTGTACGCAGACGGTACCCCACTCCCTCGCAAAGCGTATGTCGCGGCCATACAACGATACAGGCGACACCGACGCGACGCATCCCCCGGTGGCCCTCTGGGCAATAGCCATTGCTCTGGCGCTGCGACGGCGAGGCAGTCTCTTCCCGATGGCGCTTGACATAATCAGACTGGCCCACAACAAGGTCGCGACTTCGCCCACAGCGGAGCGTGTATGAACGAGCTGGACCGATTTCTGTCTGCAAGAGACTTCCTGCTCGCCCACCGTGATGATCTGGACGAAGCCTGCGCTGGTTTCGCCTGGCCGCAGCTCGAGCATTTTAACTGGGCCATCGACTACTTTGACGTGGTCGCGCGCGAAAACGATGCACCTGCGTTGCACATTCTGGAGGAATCCGGTGCCGAGGCTCGTCTGAGCTATCGGGAGTTGTCCCGCCGTTCTTCACAGGTTGCTGCCTTCCTTGTCGGCCTTGGCGCAGCGCGCGGCGACCGTGTAATGCTCATGCTGGGCAATGAAGTGCCGCTGTGGGAAACAATGCTCGCTGCCATCAAGGCCGGTGTGGTCGTCATCCCCGCCACACCCCTGCTGTCTGGCGCCGATCTGGCTGACCGCATGTCGCGCGGCAAGGTGCGATGGGTCGTGACCAACGCCACTGGCAGCGCTCGCATCTCCGAATTACCACGCGAGGCCACGGCCGGCGTTGGGCTGATCCTGGTCGGAGCTGATGCCGCCCTGCCAGCAGGCTGGATCGACTACCGCGACTCGCAGGTCGCACCCGACACCTTCGTGCCCGCTCAGGCTTGTAGCGTAGCCGAGCCGCTGCTGGAGTACTTCACCTCCGGCACGACGGCTCAGCCCAAGCTGGTGCGACACACGCGCCAAAGCTACCCCGTGGGCCATCTGTCAACGATGTACTGGCTGGGGCTGCGGCCCGGCGACGTGCACTGGACGGTGAGCTCTCCGGGTTGGGCCAAGCACGCGTGGAGTTGCTTCTTCGCGCCCTTCAACGCTCAGGCGTGCGTGTTCATCTACAACTACACGCGGTTCAGCGGTCCGAAGGTCCTGGACGTGCTGGTGGCACAGGGCGTGAACACCTTCTGCGCGCCGCCCACGGTCTGGCGTATGCTGATCCAGGAAGACCTCAAGCGCTGGCCGGTCGTGTTGCGCGAGGCCATCTCGGCTGGCGAACCGCTGAACCCCGAGGTCATTGAGCAGGTGCGCTCTGCCTGGAGCCTGGTGATCCGCGACGGCTATGGTCAGACCGAGACCACGGCCCAGGTGGGCAACAGCCCTGGCCAGCGGTTGAAACCGGGCTCGATGGGGCGGCCGCTGCCGGGCTACCGCATCGTGCTGCTGGATGCCGACGGTCAGCCAGCCGACGAGGGCGAGTTGTGCATCGACCTGTCCGCCCGACCGCTGCCGTTGATGGACGGCTACGCCGACGACACGACGAAGACCGCCGAAACCATGCGCGACGGGTACTACCACACGGGTGACGTCGGACAACGCGATGCCGAGGGCTACATCACCTATGTGGGCCGCGCCGATGACGTGTTCAAGGCCTCGGGGTATCGCATCAGCCCCTTCGAGCTCGAGAGCGCGCTGCTCGAGCATCCCGCGGTGGCCGAGGCTGCGGTGGTGCCTTCGCCCGACCCGGTACGTGGCTTCGTGCCCAAAGCCTACCTGATTCTGGCGCCGGGCCACCCGCCCGATGAGGCCACGGCCAGGGCGATCTTCAGCTTCCTGCGGGAGCGCGTATCGGCCTACATGATGGTGCGACGCATGGAGTTCTCGGACCTGCCGAAGACCATCAGCGGCAAAATCCGCCGCGTGGAGCTTCGTGCCCAGGAGAAGAGCCGGCCCGCCAGCGGGCGACGCAACGCGCAGGAGTTCCTCGAAGAGTCCTCGCGGTAGCATCTGGTGGAACGCACGGTTCGGTACCACGTATCCACGCAAAGGGACCGTTGCACTCGCTTCCAGATGTTTATCATGATTCTCCGCGCCTGTCCCATTGGTCGTACGGTAACACGGCGACGCTGGCTACGTCACCGTAGCCAGCGGCAAACGTCTGACGCAACGATGTCTGGCACCTGGTGGCCGCCGTTGCGAAACGACGACAACGGGGACTCACATGCTCTTGCGGCTGGTCACAGGCACTCTCCACGCGGGAAGAAGTCCTGATAGCCGTATCGAACGCGAAGACGGATATCCTCAAGACCGTCCCAGTTAATGTCGCCGTTTTCGCCTGTCGTGGGGTCGATCAGGATGGTGTACGACGAAGCCAGCGGCAGTCCGCTCAGGGTTCGATTGACGCCCTGCGTGAACTCGTCACTGGTGAAGCGATTGACCCCTGCGGCGACCGAGATGGCTCGCGACGGGCTGCGGAAGGTGGTCACGTCGCTGAACGCTGTGGCACCCGGATCGAGCCCGTTTACGTAGTCCACGAGGTCTGGCTGGCAAGAACGCAGGCGGCTCGTGCCGTCATACACGATGCTCACCGTCGGCACCGCCTCGCCGAGGTTGTTGCCGACCAGCTGCACGTCGAATGCGTCGATCCGCGCGTTGCAACTCGCCGCAAGGTTTGCAAACTCGTTGACGTCGAACGTCACCGTCGCTGACCACAAGTCGTCTCGTGCAGCGAGCTCGAGCCCACTGGTCGCGCTGCCCAACCGGACACGCCGGTCGACATTCACTTCGCCGCGTTGCATCGAGGCGATGAACAGTTCGGCGGGCTCGTACCGTTCGTTTCGTCCGTCGTTGAACCGTGGTTCGCTGACCCCGAGATAGCGCGAGACGCTGACGTCGACAATCTCAAGGCTGGTGCTCCCACCGCAGACGTTCTGCAGACGAGACATTTCGGCAGCGATCGTCTCGAGCTGGAAGGTGTTGCGCGCCAACAGGATCTGGATCCTCTGGTCCATGAATGGCCGTACCGCATAGTATTCCATGGCGACCAGCCACTCCATCAGCGATGCCTTGGCTCGCTCCAGTCGCGCCTCGGCTCGAGAGAGGCTGTTCGCCCAGGCGAAGATGATCGCCGGGCTGCCCAGCAGAGAGTTCACGTTGCTCGCCTGGCTCTGCAGCTGCGCGAGGCGCGCGCTTTGAAGCCCCGCGCGCTCGACGACGCGGGCGTATTCGAGCACGCGCTGCTGCGTCTGCAGATGTGCCTGGTTGATGCGAACGCTGAGGTCAGCCAGCTCGAGCGTCGCCCGGAACGCCGCGTCGATGCGGTCATTCAGTTCGATGCGGTCGCGAGCATACGCCAGTTCGGCCTCAGTGCGCGCCTCGAGGGCCGCGATCAGCCGGTCAAGTTGGAACTCGCGGATTTGAGTGCTCGTCAGGTCGACGTCCATCCGCGCTCGCAGGTCGTCGATGGTGTTCTGCACCACGAGGTCGTCAGCGATGTCCTGCTCGCGCAGGTTGGCCAGCTGCGCGTCACGCAGCGCGCGTGCCTGTTCCACCTGTGTCCGGAGCTCCTCAGCCCCCACTTCGAGCGCGAGGGCGGCGGTGCGACCGACGGTCTGTGCGACGGCAGCCTTCATATACAGAGCGCCGCGCAATGGCGCGAAGGCGTCCGTCGCCGCCCCAACGACTCGGGGCTGTCCCTCGATCGCCGCCTCGGCGAAAAGCTGGATGGAGTCGCCCACAAGGGTCGCTGCGTCCGCGGTACGTCGCAATCCAAACGCGGCGCGCAGTTGGGAGAAATCACTCGCCACCCCGTCAAGCCGCACCTGGTTCCACGCCGCGGCGTCGTCGGCCGCATCCTGGGCGAGGAGGCCACGGTTCTCGTTCTGTTCTTCGATGTTGCTGATTACCTCCGCCAGCGAGGCTTCGGCCGCCGCCTCGGACTCGTCGATAATCGTTTTAACCTCATTGACGGCCGCCAGCCGCGAGAGGTTCCACGCCTCGATCTGCGCGGCAAATGCACCGGCGTTGGCTTCGGCGCGCGCCGCACGCTGCTCGGCCGCGCCGTATTCCTGCTCGGCCAGGGTCACTCCCTCCAGCGATGTCAGCACCGCGAGGTATGCCGACGCCGCTTCTGACGCCAGCGTACCGTCCACGGTCTCTTCTGCACCATACGAGAAACCGCACTCGCCAGCGCCGACGCGGATCTCGCATCCCGCTACGTCAGCCGCCACATCCGACCGTGTGCAGTCGCGTGGCAGACCACACAGCTCGATGAGCGTATCGACGACCTCGTCGATCTGGTTATTCAACTCGTTCTGGACCAGCGTCGCGTTCAGCTCTCGCTCCGATGTCTCGGCGATGATGTCCTCGACCGCAGCGGCAGCGTCGGCGATGGCTTCGGTTGCGTCGTCTTCGAGGTCAGCAAGCAGGGTGTGGTTGCTGGCGTTGGGGTCCAGTGACCGCGACACCACCACCTCCGCGTCCCGCGCATAGACGAGCGCACTGAACGGCAGAGCCAGCTTGCGCTGCTCGCGTAGCAGCGCGCCAAATCCACCGCTGAAGGTCGCATTCGCAAACCCGGCGCCTGCGCTCTGATTCAGGTTCGCCGCCGCGCCGGCGAGGATGTAGAGGTCGCGCGCACGGGCGCCCACCAAAGCCAGGTCCGCTCGCCGATCGGCGGCCGCGATGTGCAGGCTGTTCCACCGCTGCGCAGCGATAACCAGTGTCTCCATAGACGCGCGCCACGACTGGCTCATCTCGAACAACAGCTGCTTGCGCTCCTCGATTGACGCCTCTGCTGTCACCTGACGCGACAACAGCCCCAGCGCCACTGGGTCGTACTGCCCGGCGACAACGTCGAGGTGCACGTCAAGCACCGTCGTTCGCCAAACGTCGAGCTGGCCGGCGGTGAAGTCGCGCAACACGCTCGTGACGAATTCCGGCAGGTTGTTCAGCTCCAGCCACTGCAGCCGAAGGTCGGCGTCCGTACGAAACGCGCCCAGCTGTCGGCCGAGGAACGCCTCGCGACTGAGACGACCAAACAGGTCCACCAACGCCTCTCCGTCGCGGAGCGCTTCCTCCGGTTCCGTCCACGTGCGCGCCACCAGCTCGCGGGCACACAAGACCTCCGGCTGCGGGCGGCACAGCCCGTCGACCCCGGCGGCGCAGGCCTGCATGAACTCGTCGAAGCTCTGGTCTCCCGGCGTCACGCCATCGTCGTTGAAGAACTCGCGCAGCAAAGCCGCCGTCGTGTCGCCCGCGAGGGCCGTCTCGCCGATGGCCGCAGCGCACGAAGCGCGCGCGGCGGCGTCAGCGCCAACGAACTCGTCGACCGACCCCACGCCGTCACAGGTGAGCACCTCACCGTCGTCCGTAACGAACGTCAGCGGTGCGCCGGCCTCGTCGACGAACAGGTCGGTGAGATCGGCACACGTCTCCAGTGCCGGCAGCGGTTGCGTGTCTTCACGGCGCGCGTCATCGGCGCTGACAGCCGCCTCTGCGTCCGCGGGCGACAGGGCCGCGTCGCCGACGCGACGCAACTCCAGGTCGCCCTCGAATACGACGACCGCCGGCCGCACTGTGCCACCGACGGTGCGCTCGTCGTACAATCCCGTCCATCGATCTGTCATCGAGCCGAACATCTCGCCGGATGGTAGAAGCTCGAGTTCGAACCGAAGCGTCCGCTGCGGTACAACCCCGTCGGCCGACGCCAGGAACGACCCCTCGTCGAACGGGAAGTCGTGGCGCGTCGTCGCCACCCACCGATCGATCAGCGCGTCGTACTCCAGAGCACGAGCCGTGAACGCCGCGCCGTCGTCCCCGGGCGTCGGCGAGAAGAACGCACTCGGCCCTGTCGGCAGCACAATCCAGACGGCTTCAGCATCGTCCAGCCGGGCGCCTGCCGGTGACGTCACCAGGTCGACCTGGATCGGTAACTCCACAGAACCGAAGCGCGCCATGCGGACGCTGCCGCCGTACTCACCGGCCGGGGTTGGCGCCGGCACCAGCGTGGTCGTTAGCGACCCCGCATCAGTCGTCACCCGGCAGTCGATCAGCCCGAATCGACTCTGGTCGAGCGTCCGGCGGTCAATCGGAACTTCAATCACCGCCTCGCCATCGCGCACCGGAGCGCGGCGCAGCAGGCGGGAATTAACCGCCCCCTCGGAGTCCTCCACGATGTAGCGTAACTCGCCGGGTAGCGCCCCGCCGGACAAGGACTCGACCCGGACGCCGAGCAGCACTCTCTCATCGGTCGAACCCACGTACGACTGCGAGGCCGGACCGTCTATGATCCGAAGGTCACTCAACGCATCGCGCGCGTCGATGTCTTTCTGGCCCCCGCCGCAGCGCCCGTCCTCCGTGCACGTCGCACCATCGGCACACGGCGTGTCGGCGTCGCACTCCGCCACGCAATACCCGGCGAAGCAGTGCTCGCCAGCCGTGCAGTCGAAGTCGATCTGACAGTAGCCCAGCGAAGGCACCGAAAGCGCCTCGATCGGCGACGCCGTGATCGCGCTGTTGCCAGCGTCCTCGCCGGCATCGGGCTCATCGGGCGAACCGCTGCTGCCGTCGTCTCCGCACCCTGCGGCCCCGACGAGCAGCCCGGCAAGCACAGACGCCCATCTCGGCGCGAACAATCGATTGGTCACTCTGGTAATGCGAGCCATTAGCGGCACTCCGAACGAGGGAAAGGATCCTGATAGGTGAAGTTGAAGCGCACGAGCACGTCTTCGAGTTCGGACCATGCGACGCCCTGGTTGTCCCCGCGGTCACGGTCGATCAGCACGACGTATTCGGCCGCGAATGGCAGCCCTCGGAGTGTCTCGTTGCCGTTCTCGAGGTCCGGAGGTGACGCGAAGTCGCCCACGTCCGAGAGCGGCCCGACCACCCGGGGCTGCGCCTCGAATCGGGTCACCAGACCAAAGGACGTCGCGTCCGGCCCCACGCTGTCGAGGTAATCTTGCAGATCCGGTTGGCACGACCGTAACTCGCTCGCACCCGAGTGGACCATCTGTACCGTCGGCCGCACGTCCACGCCCACATCACCAACCACGGCCAGATCGACCGAGTACAGTCGCGCATTGCAGTTCGTGGCGAGGTTGGGGAACCGCTCGATATCGATGTCGATCGTGCCCGCCCACAGACTTGGCAGCGACCAGAGGTCGGCGCCAAACAGCGTGCTGCCGAGACGGACACGACGCCCCACCGCTACGTCGCCTCGTTGCAGCGCTGCGCGGAACGCCTCCGCAGCCGGCACCACGTCGCCGCTGACCGGATCGCGTTGCTCCACGTCATAGCCCATCGCTTCGGCGAGGCTCACGGTCACCGAAGCGTAGTTCTGCTGCCCGCCACATTCGCCCTGAAGCCGTCGCATCTGCTCCGCGATATCCTCGAACTGGTATGGATTCTGGGCGAGCAGCAGCTGGATACGGAGGTCTACGAAGGGACGCACCGCGTAGTACTCCAGCGCCACGAGCCAGTCCCACAGCGCCGAGCGCGCCCGACTGAGCGACCCCTCGGCACGTTCGAGGCGATTGGCCCACATAAAGACCGAAGACGGACTGCCAATCAGCAGATTGATCTGCCCCCGCTGTTCGATGAGCTGATCACGGCGCGCGGCGAGCAGCTCGCTGCGTACCGTGAGCTGACCGTAGGCAAGCTCTGCACGATCAATGGCCAGAAACGCCTGTCCCAGTCGCGTATTGAGGGCCGATGCGTCCAGAATCAGGCCCCAGGTCTCGTCACGCCGGTCGGCGAGCGACTGCAGGTCCCGTTGGAACGCCAGACGAGCCTCTGACGCCCGTAGCGCGGCTGCAACCTTACGGCCGAAGCCCCACTCCTGCACCTGTGCATCGTTCAGGTCGATTCTCGCCTGGTCTTCCAGTAGTGCGATCTCGTTCGTCAGCACGAGATCGTCGCCGAGGTCTACATCCGCCAGATTCTGCAATTCATAGCCTCGTAGCGCCCGGTCCGTGGTGACCAGGGCCTGCAGCACCGTCGAGCCGAGGCTCGCGCTCACTGTGACCCCCTTCGCAATCCTCTTGGGCCATGTTGTAGCCTGAAGCGCTGCCCATCGACTCGCCCGATACACCGAGTCGTTAACAGCCCCGGTCATGGTTGGCAGGCCGTCCGCACCCTGCCGCAGATTGTTGGCCACCGTATTCCCCACGGCGGCCGCGGTCTTTGCCAGGGCGAGCAGCGAGATGGAAGCCGCAACTTGCGCGAAGTCTTGCTGGCGGCCGTCGACGGCGATCGAGTTCCACGCCGCGGCGTCGGCGGCCGCATCCGCGGCCAGAGCGTCTTGATTCTCGATGATCACGGCGATCCGATCGGCGATCGCTGCGAGCTCTGCGGTATATTCGCTACGCCGCAGAGCGATGAGCTCGGTGATCGTACTGATCTCGTCCTGGCGAATTGTGTTCATGGCCGCGACCTCGGCGGCGAACGCGTCGGTGCTGGCAATCGACTGTGAGATGCGTTGGTCCAACGTCTGTATCGCAGTCTGCGCCGCCGTCACCTGAAGCTCAGCCTCGATGATCGACAGCAGTGCAGAGCCCGCTTCACCGCCCGGTCCAACAACCCCGTCTTCATCCGTCACGAAGCCGCACTTGCCAGCGCCCACAGGCAGCTCACACCCTTCGGCACCTTCGTCGATCTGCTGCAGAGTACATCCGACAGGCTGGCCGCAAAGCTCGATCAACTCGTCGCGCAGCGCGTCAATCTCATTGCGCAGTCGATTCTCCAACTGCGTTCGGTTCAGCGCGTCCTCAGACGATTCTGCGATCACTTCGCTGACTCGCGCGCCGGCCAGCGTTACGGCTGCGTCCGCCGCGGTTTCGAGGCTGCCCAGCAGCGTATCCGCGTTCTCGCTTGCGACGAGCGACCGGTTCACCACCACCTCGATGTCACGCGCGATCAGCACCTCGTCGAACGGCAGGAGCAGCGTCTGCAGAGACCTTTGCAGGTTTCCGAACCCGCCACCGAACGCGGCGTTCGCGAAGCCGCTGCCGGCGCGTTGGTTCATCCCTGCGAGCAGACCCGCCGCCACGTACAGGTCGAGCGCGCGACTGACGACGCGCCCGCTCGCCTCGGCACGATCGTCCGTCCCACGCAGCAGGACGTTCCATCGATCCGCGCCCAGCACCAGCGATGTCATCGACGCCCGCCAGCTCTGCGTCAGTTCGAACAGTACCTGCTGCCGGGCTTCTTCGGCATCCCCAGCCGTCACCTGGCGGTTGAACATCCCAAGAGACGCTGGCGTCATCTGGCCGAACACCACGTCAAGGTGCACGTCGAGGACCGCCGCGGACCACGTCTCAAGCAACTCGCCGATGTAGCCTCCAAGCGTCTCCGTACCATCGGCCAGCGATGCCGACACGAAGTCCGGGTAGTCACTCGACTGAAGCCAATCCAGTCGCAGCGACGCGTCCTGCTGATACGCGCCCAGTTGAGGCCCGATAAAGGCCTCTCGCGACAACCGCGTCCACCGATCTACCAGCGCCGCTGATGAGGCCAGTTCTGCGACCGGTGTCACATAGGCCCACGCCGTCAGGTCCCGCGCACACAGCACGGCGTCTGACGGACGGCAGAAGCCCGCTTCGCCGGCCGCGCAGGCTTCGATAAACTCCGCAAACGAGAGCCCATCGACCCCGCCGCCGCCATCGAAATACGACTGCAGAGCGTCGGCCGTCGTCGCGCCGCTGAGCGCGGCATCCGCCACCGCCAGCGCGCATGACGCCGCCTCGTCAGGCTCCACATCCGCCAGCTCCCCGAGCCCGAGAACAAGTGGCTCGCCGTCGGCACCCACGCAGTCCTCATCGCCCTGCACCAGCGGCGCGCCGCTCGCATCCGAGAAGATGGCGTCCGTGCAGGCTGCCGCGATGTCCATCCCAAGCACCAGCTCAGGGCGCAGCTCCAGCGTCGATGCGTCGTCCTGGCCTGCCTCGATGTCGCCAGCCTCCCGAAGCACCCCGTCGCCGAGCCGCACCCCTTCGAAGTCGCCGCCAAACACGGTTACGCCAGGCGTTGCGACGCCACCAACCGTGCGATCATCATACAAGCCTGTCCAGCGGTCGGAAAACGTACCGAACACTGCGCCATCTTCGTCGAATCGGACCTCCAACCGAATGGTCCGTTGGGGCGACCGCACGCCTGTCCGCTCGAGGAAGCTGCCATCGGGCCCATCGAAGTCGTGTCGCCACGTCCCGACCCACGCATCCAGCAGGGCATCGTACTCCAGCGCGCGAACTGCGTACCCGGATTCTGCGGCATCGAGCGGGCGAAAGAGGTGATCCTCCGAGGTCGACAGCGCCATCCACACCGTCTCGGCGTCGTCGACTGTCGCGCCCGGGGGCTCTGTTGCAAGCTCGAACGACATCGGCAGCGTCACCGAACCAAAGTTGGCGACGCGTGCACCTGCGGTCCAGCGTCCCTCGACGGGTGCCTGCTGACTGACGTTGAACGTCTGCTGCCCCAGCGGGGTGATCAGCTCGACGCTCACGTCCGATGCTTCCAGTTCCCCCACCGTATCGAAACCGACCGGGACCTCTACGTCGAATACGCCATCGGCGCTCACCGCACCCGAGTATCGCCGTGTCGGATCCAGCAGCCCCGCCGAATCACGAAGCCGATAATCCAACGAATCCAGACCTCGGTCGTCGGACTCGATACGCAGGCGAACGCCGAAGCTCTCAGCGCCCGGCCGCAATCGAATCCCCTGGGTCGGGAACTCGACAATCCGGCCGCTGGGGCGCGCAGCCTCATCGTCTACGCCCTTGTTCGACGACACGCACCGGCCTCGTTCGTCGCACGACGCTCCGCCCGCACACGCCAGCTCAGCGTCACACGATCGCACACACGCGTCCTCGAAACAGTGCAGACCTGCCGCACAGTCGATGTCGATGGAACACCCGGCTTCAGACGCAATCGCAACCGGTTCACGGGGCAGCGCGACGAGCTCGCCTTCGCCATCGACGCCTGAGTCCACGCCGGTATCGACTCCTGCATCGGCAATATCGCCACCTCCGCCGCAACCGCCGAGCAGGGTGACCAGCGCGACGAAAACGAGGCCAACCGTCGCTGACAGCGTCGGAGCACCCGGTTCAAGGCGGTCTGAGGTTGTGTGTTGTCCTCGCACGATAACATCTCTCGAAGGAGCCACCAGAGGCAGCAGGAAGAAAACAGCAAGGACTGAAGAGGGTCCGCTCCGCCAACGCGTCCGGGCCTTCGCCGCCGCCACACCGACCAGCTGCAGGTCGGTGCACGAACATCTCAAGTACGCAGGCAATCCTACGAGCGGGGGCTCGCGACTGCGGCTTATCGCGTGACTAACTTCCGCGCGAGGCGCGGTACAAGCGCGGTTGGATTTTTCCCATGGAGAATAAAGAGCTAGCCGCATCCTGTGGCTCGATTGAAACGTCAAGCAAAATGAAACGAGCCTTCAGGGCGGTCGCATTTTCGGGTGTCGACGATCGCGAACTCATTCCGTCGAGTGACCACCTCGCGTTGGGATCGGACAAAGCCGTCGGCCTCGAAGTGCACCCGATTCGAGCCACCGCGATGCACCCGCGTCGCCACCGGGCCTCGGGTACGAACTTCCGGTCGCTTTCGGAGTCGCCTTCGCGGTTCGAGCTACGCGCACGAGGGATATACGCGTCGGTATCCAGCGACGAACAGGGCGGATTGACGGCTTCGAGCGCCCGGAACCACCGACGCAAGCGTGTCGTGTCAGCCTCTGACGCACGCAACCCCCGTACGGGTCGACGCGTCGTAGGACTCACAACTCTGCCCAGCCGGACCACTCTGGCCTGCGCCGGATTGGAGAACCCTGACTCCATCATTTCCGCCTTGACCGCCGACACCACCAACGCCCCCCGCACCACCGGGAGCAGCGACCGTCGGCTCGCGAACTTCGATGCCCGCGTCGACGCCCGACGGGAGCGTTGCACCAAAGGTCAGCACGCCAATGAACCATCCGCCAGCGCCCCCTGACCCGCCGGCACCGCCGGCACCACCGCCACCGTATCCTCCCTGGCCCGCGGCGCCGCGCAACGAATCCAGGAAAGCCCTGGACGGACCGTCGGTGTCGATTCGGCCCCCGTCCGGAGCGGACACATAAGGCTGTGCGCCCCGATTCCACGCTGTGTTGATCGGGCTTGCAGTCGCCAGGGAGTCCGACGAGCCACCGTCGCCACCGTTCTGGCCGGATCCGCCATTGCCGCCCGCACCTCCAGAGCCAGCGCTCACGACGACCCCGTCCACGACGGGGAAATCCAACCCGCGGACCGCAAGGCCGATGCGCGTGCCGCCTGCGCCGCCTCCACCGCCGCCAGAACCGCCGCATCCGCCGGTCGCGCCGCTCGATCCATAGCTGCCGGCAGACCAGTACTCATAATAGCAGTCGGAGCAGCAGCAGTAGCCCGGGTCACGAAATGAGTCCCTCACATTGAACGACGGCGAGCCACCACCACCGCCGCCCGAGCCGCCTGTATGCCCCCACAATCCGTCAGGACCGTCGGTCGCAACCCAAGGCCTCGACACCGGGTTCAGCGCCGCGCTCGTCGCTGGTCGTACCGCTGCGTTGGAGCCGGCCCCCCCCAGGGCATGCCGCTGTTGGTTGGAGTTTGTGTACGAACATCCGACATTGCTGATGAAACTCCCGCCGGCCGAGCCAGTCCAGGTGAATCGGAGACCCGACTGGGTGCAATAGTCGGTCATAAAGGCACCTGTATAAGCGCGATTGCCTCTGAGCCCGTTGGCGGTTCCGGTGCCTCCGAACCCGTCAAAACCATCAGATGAGGGGAACAGCGCCGCAGAGAGCCGGTCCGAACCCCTTGTTTGCCTCGCGTCGGTGTCACCCGGGGCCCCGCCCACGCCACCATAGAGAGTTACTAGGGGACGATCGTCATATTCGCACAAGAGAACAGGCGAACTGGGCGAAAAACCGAACTGATCATTCGGGGGCACCTGTCCATCCACGCCGGACGCCGCCGGGCCGGTCGACGCCCGACCCGCCGCGCCGGGCTGGCCCGAGCCCGCGTTCAACGACACCTCGGATAGCTGCAGCCGGTCGCAGTCGCCCTCGCATGCCAGCGCTGCCACGGGGCCTTCGGACGCCGCCACGTCACCGATGGTGATCGTTGTACGGTCCATCCGAATGTCGTTCGCATTGTTCACAAGGACCGCTGCGGTGTAGTCCGCGGAGCGGATACAACGGACATCACAGAATGTTGGAACAAACGTCAGATTTGACGTTCCGGTTTGCACCTCGAACCGTGCGTCATAGCCCCCGAAGATACCGTAGTCGCCCGAGAGCACGGCCTGGCGCCCGACGACATGGTTACCCGACACGAGAATCTGCGTTACGCTGTTGCCGCGAGACTCGGCGAGGTCGAGTGCCACGCCAAAGGTCGCCACAGGGCGTTCCCTCGTGCCTGGATTCGCGTCCGATCCCACCCCGCTTAGCACGAAGATCGCGGACTCTTCCCTGCCATCCATACCGTCGCAGTTCGTGTCGAGCCCATCACCAGGCCAGTCGATCTCCCCGCGCGGCCTGACCGTCAGACGGCTAACCCCCGCCGAGTCACTCCCCACTGACACCGACGAGTCCTTCACATAGGTGAACGTTACGACGTGTAATCCAACCTGCAGATCCGCAATGAACGTCCCGCTGTTGCTCCCCGAGTACCTGGCCTGCTCTGCGCCATCGACCGAGATGATCAGCCAGTCATAGTCCAGTTCCGAGCTGACCGTGTAATCCGCTTCCACGCGGGCATCGGTTTCCAGGTTGAGCGTCAACGTCAGCGTGCTCGATTCGTTGTCTCCGATGAGCGCCGATTGTGCGAAGTTGAGGGGGCCGACGAACCATGACGGCTCAGAGGTTGAGAAGGGCTCGACGATGCCTGCGCTCCAGTCGCTTTCAAAGCTGAACCCAGGCGACTCGGTCGATTCATTGTATATGCACGATAGCTCGCGCGCGGCGCTGTCGCATGCCAGCAGGCCCGTGCGGCAGATCCCCAGCCGATCACTCTCTTCCGGAGCCGTGCACGCACCACCGGTTGCACCTATGAGCCCTGTCGCATCCGGGCGGGACCACACGGGCACCTCGGCGCCGTCGTCGTCCACGCTCGCGTTGTCAGCGATTCCGTCGCAGTCGTTGTCGATGCCGTCGCAGACCTCGG
>JAGWVZ010000380.1 GCA_018970625.1 Myxococcales bacterium
CGCCACAAACGCGTCGTCTCCGGCCTTGTGGCGGGGGTCGGTCAGGTGCCGCAGGACCAGATGCACAGCGACGCGCGTTCCGTTGACGAGCGACACCGAGCCGTGCCTTGGCACGTAGCGGTCCGGGTGTCCGGTAAGCCACTCCCGGATCAGGTCGGCCACCCGGGTCTCCAGCATCGGAATGACGCCCGTGTTCGCAGCATAGGGCGTCATTAACAACACCTCCTGCAACAGACGGGCATAGGGCCGAAGATCGTTGAGTATGGCCACAATCACCGTACCCAGAAGCGTGCGTGAGTCGGAGCCTTCCACCGATTCTGCCGACATTCTCATGAGCGTCTCGGTTTCAAGAATACCCCGCTCCACCACCGCAGCGATCAGCATGTCACGGTTCGCAAAGTACTGATACAGCGAGCCCGGACTAACGCCCGCCACCTCGGCAACACGATTGGTCGTGAAGGCCGTTGTCCCCTCCCGCTGCAATACCAGAATCGCTGCGTCGATCAGGTCGTGCACCATGTCCACCGAGCGACGTTGCCGAGGAATCTTGGCGAGGCTCGACACGGGTAGTGGGCGCTCAGGTGTCATTCTGCGGCATCCAGCCCGGCAGCGCGCCGAGCCTCGGGCACGGTCATGGAGCTGCCGTCCGGACTCCAGCCCGGACGACCGAACATGTAATGCAGGGCGTGCTTCAATGACCGGGAGCGAACCATATCTTTCGCCATTGCAGACCACTCGTGGAATGCCACCACAAAGGGGTTGAACGAGGCGATGTTGGTGGTGAGCCCGTACTCGGCCCGCACGGTCTCGGGCTGAAACGTGCCAAACATGCGGTCCCACACAATCAATATACCGCCATAATTGCGGTCCAGATATTCCAGATTGCTTCCGTGATGCACGCGATGATGCGAGGGCGTGTTGAATATCCATTCCAGCGGTCCCAGACGCCCCACCAGCTCGGTGTGTGTAAAGAACTGATACAGCAGATTAATCGCGTACGAGAGCATCACGTGCTCGACCGAAAGCCCCGCAAACCCGGACAGCGCGAACATCGGAATGCCCGTAAAACCCTCGGTCCATGACTGCCGCAGCGCCGTCGACAGGTTGTAATGTTGCGACGAGTGATGGTTCACATGCGCTGCCCACAACATGCGGACTTCGTGATGCAGGCGGTGACTCCAGTACATGCACAAATCCACCACGATGATCGCGACCGGCCAGGTCCACCACACATGTGGGTCGAGCTTCCACGGAACCAGCGTGCCCACCAGTGTGACGGCGCCTGCGAGCAGAACATCGTAACCAAACCCCACCACCACACTGCCCACGCCCATCGAGAGCGACGCAAAGCTGTCCCACCGCTCGTATGTGTGGTTGCCCTTCCGTACAGCAAAGAACCACTCCAGCAACATCGAGATGGTGAAGACGGGGATAACGTAGAGGATCGCGTCGTGCATGAGCCTTACCTGGACCGGACGCGGCACCGGAGCGACCGCGCTGTTTCAATGACGCGCACTAGAACACGAGCAAAGCTCGCTTTCAACTCGCGTTCTGAAAATAGTGACCGCACCGCGACCCGGCGTCACCGCACCATGTGCCGCGCGCGCGACGTCATGACCCCCATGGCGCCTTCATGGACCGACCTGTACAGAGCGACCTTCAGGGCCACCCCGCACCTCAAGGTATCACACCTGTTCCAGAATCGCGTTCAGGGTGGCACTCGGACGCATGGCAGCCGAGGTTTTGGCGCTATCCGGGCGATAATAACCGCCTGTATCGACCGGCTTGCCCTGCGCTGCGATCAGCTCCGACGCAATCCTGGCCTCGTTCGCGGTCAGCGCGGCAGCGATCGGCTTGAAGCGCTCGGCCAGCTCGGCATCGGCTGTCTGAGCTGCGAGCGCCTGCGCCCAGTACAGCGCGATGTAAAAGTGGCTGCCGCGATTGTCGATCTGCCCAACCTTACGAGCGGGCCCCTTGTCGTTGGTGAGATACTTACCGGTCGCCTCGTCGAGTGTATCAGCCAGAACCTTTGCCCGGGCATGCCCGAACTTTTCGCTGATGTGTTCGAACGAGACCGCCAGCGCGAGGAACTCGCCCAGCGAGTCCCACCGCAGATAGCCCTCCTGCTGAAACTGTTGCACATGCTTCGGGGCAGAACCGCCAGCGCCGGTCTCAAACAGACCGCCGCCGTTCATCAGCGGAACAATGGACAGCATCTTGGCGCTGGTTCCCAACTCCAGAATCGGGAACAGGTCGGTCAGATAGTCGCGAAGCACATTTCCGGTCACCGAGATCGTATCGAGCCCGGCGTGGATTCGCTCCAGCGAGAAACGGGTGGCTTCCTGCGGTGACAGAATGTGGATCTGCAGACCCGACGTGTCGTGCTCGGCCAGATAACGCTTCACCTTCACAATGAGCTGGGCGTCGTGCGGACGGTTTTCATCGAGCCAGAAAACAGCGGGTGTCGCAGAGAGTCGCGCGCGGTTCACCGCCAGCTTTACCCAGTCGCGCACGGGAGCATCCTTGACCTGGCACATGCGCCAGATGTCACCGGCGGCCACGCGGTGCTCGAAAAGCGCGTTGCCTGCGTCGTCAACCACACGCACAACACCGGCAGCGGCGATCTCAAACGTCTTGTCGTGCGAGCCGTACTCCTCGGCTTTTTGTGCCATCAGGCCCACGTTCGGAACGCTCCCCATGGTGCGCGGGTTCAGCGCGCCGTGTTTCTTACAGAAATCAAACACCTCGGCGTAAACCGAGGCGTACGAGCTGTCCGGAATGACCGCCTTGGTCTCCTGCAGTTTGCCGGCAGCATTCCACATGCTGCCCGATGTACGGATCATGGCCGGCATGGACGCGTCCACAATCACATCGCTGGGCACATGCAGGTTGGTGATGCCCTTGTCGGAATCGACCATGGCGATGGCGGGACCGTTGGCGTACGCGGCCTGAATGTCCGCCTCGATGGCCGCGCGCTCCGACTCGGAGAGCTGCGACAGTCGCGACAGCAGGTCCCCAAAGCCATTGTTCACATCCACACCGATGCGGTCGAACGTCGCGCCATGCGCGGCAAACAGGTCGGCGAAGTAGGCCCTGACAGCGTGCCCAAAGATGATCGGGTCGGAGACCTTCATCATCGTCGCCTTCATGTGCAGCGAAAACAGCACGCCGGTAGCGCGGGCGTCAGCGACCTGCGCGTTCAGGAACGCCACCAGCGCCTGCTTTTCCATGACGGTCGCGTCCACGATCTCGCCGGCCTCGAGCGCGAATGGCTTCTTGAGCACTGTCTTTGTGCCGTCGGCGGCGGTGAACTCAATCGACACCTTCGTGCTGCCGGCGACCGTGGTGGACTTCTCGTTCGACCGAAAATCACCGCTCGACATGGTCGCCACGTGCGACTTCGTCGCGGGGTCCCAGGCACCCATCGAATGCGGATTGGCCCGCGCGTACTCCTTGACTGCCCGGGGTGCCCGGCGGTCCGAGTTGCCTTCGCGGAGCACCGGGTTCACCGCGCTACCCTTGATGCGGTCGTAGCGTGCCTTGTAATCCTTCTCGAGGTCGGTTTTTGCCTCTTCCGGATAGTCCGGAATCGCAAATCCCTTTGCCTGAAGCTCTGCGATGGCTGCCTTCAGCTGCGGGACCGATGCGCTGATATTCGGCAACTTGATGATGTTGGCCTCGGGCGTCAACGCCAGCCGCCCCAGCTCGGACAGGTCGTCCGCGATGCGCTGCGACTCGGAGAGCAGCTCGGGGAAGGCTGCCAGAATGCGACCCGAGAGTGAGATGTCCCGGGTCTCGACCACGATATCTGCGGGCGCAGCGAAGGCCTGCACGATGGGCAGGAACGAATACGTGGCAAGCGCGGGTGCCTCGTCGGTGAGCGTGTACAGAATCGTGGGCTTCTGGTTCATGGTCGTTTTACTCGTGAAATGGCAGCACCGGGGCGAGCCGGCTCGCAGAACGGAAACAGGAGATCGCAACGCAGGCACATGACGCGGCTCCATAGGTCATCAGCGCCGGTCTTTCCAGACCACTTTGATGGCGTGCGGCGGCGTGCATGCCAACGGAATTCGCCGGCGCGGCATTCCGCCCTGAGCAGATCGCGTCAGGGCCCGCCGAAGCCCGGGTGGGATGCAACCAATACAGGGGGCAAAAACGGGAAAAACCCTCACAGCGGGGTTCGACCGACCTCAGGCACGATGACGCA
>JAGWVZ010000381.1 GCA_018970625.1 Myxococcales bacterium
AGGCCGAGATCGCAGACGGCACATGGTAGTAGAAAATCTTCTGTACGATGCCCATCGTACTCTCGACCGGGGCCCACGCGAACACCGTCCAGAGTGACGCCATTACCATGATGGCCGTCGCAAAGGCGAAGGGTGCAAGCAGCTCGGGCTGCGCGGTACGTGTCAGCAACTTCATAACGAGAGCCTCGCAGTCGGGCCAGAGGGCATGTCTAGTCGCCGCCATCGACGGCTTCACCGAACAGCCAGCGGCCCAATACCAGAAACAGGGCATTAAAGGCGATCATGATGGCCATCCAGTCGCCGGTATTCGTGTCGCCAGCCGTTAAAACGGCGGTGGCTCGCACACCACAGATCAGCAACGGGATGCACAGGGGATACAGAATAATCGGGAGCAACACTTCGCGCAGGCGCACGGTAGCCAGCGCCGCCGACAACACCGTGCCCATAATACAGAAACCAAGGCTGCCAACCGCCAGCACAGCAAAAAGCACAGCCCACGAGGCCGGCGCCACGCGGAACGTTACCATGACCAGCGGTACCAGCACGACCTGCACGCCCGCGAGCAGCAGAAAGTTCAACGCCAGCTTGGCCACGAAGAGGGCGTCAAGCACCGGCCCGGAGAGCAACACCGCCGCCAGCGCCCGCTCCTCACGCTCGCGCTGGAACGTGCGCGAAAACACCAGCGAGCCCACGAACGCAACCGCGACCCACAGCACCCCGGGCGCAGCCCCCCTCGAAATCTGCGCGGTCTCGAACCCCGAAAACAGAAACACCGTCACCAGAACAACGGCAAATAGAACCGCCGAATAGATAATTTCCCGCGTGCGAAGCTCTATCAGCAGGTCTTTACGCAGAATCGCCCATGTTTGACGAAAGAAGCGGTTCATGGGCCGCCTCCCGGGCCGTCCGACAGCGCCGAGTTGTAGAGGTCCAGCAACGAGCCTTGCACCGCGCCGTTGTAGCGAACGCGACCACGGACGAGCACCAGCGCGCGGTCCACGACCCCTTCCGGCACGTCGAAGTCGTGCGTGACGACCACCACCATGCGACCCGACGCGCGGAGCGCGCGCACGACTCCCCAGAAAAAACCCTGCCCTGCCCTGTCCAGCCCCGTCAGCGGCTCGTCGAAGACGACCAGAGACGGCTCGCTCAGCAGCGCCCGCGCGATGGACAATCGCTGGCGCATGCCGCGGCTGTAAGTGGCGACAGGGCGGTCGCACGCGTCGGCAAGGCCGACCAGCCCGAGCCACTGGCTCACGCGTTCGGCGCTGTCGGATAGCCCGTACAACGACGCGATATACGACAGGTTCTCGCGACCTGTGAGCTCCTGATGCACCAGCGCGTCATGGCTCACCAGGCCAATGGCGGGGCGGAGCGACAGACGCTCGTCCCAGCTGTTGCGCACGTTACCCATGGCGATCGTACCGGCGCTGGGACGCGTCAACAGGGCCAGCATCTGGATCAGGGACGACTTGCCGGCGCCGTTGGGCCCGAGCACAGCGGTGCAGGTGCCGGCCGTGAGATCAAACGAGGCCCGAAATACCGCGTGCACGTCGCCGTGTACCCGGGTGAGCTGCCGAACCGATACCTCGTGGAGCTGCACCGGCGCCTGCAACAGGGACGCCATGCGCTCGGGGTTCGCCAGCTGCGCCGTCATGCAGCCGGGTCCGTCGGCTCGGCGTCGGGGTGTTTCTCGCTGGCTGCGGCCGGCGTATCGGCTTCGGCAACGAGGCCTGGCTGACCATCATGGGTCGGCGCCACTACCGAAGGCAGCTGTTCACGCGAGCGACGGATCACCGCCGCCAGCTGCTCTTCAATGCGAGCCATGTGTGCGTCGTGCTCGGCGCGCAGCATTTCGCCGCGAGCCAACGCATCACGTACCTGCTGGGCCTGAGCGAGCAAGACCTGCTGCTGCGCCAACGCCACCTGCGCCGATGTCGCCTGCGTGCCAGACGTCATGCCCCGTCCTACAGCAAGCGCCAGCAGAACGCCCAACACAGCCGCTAACCCCGCGGCCCACTGCCGAATCGGCAGCGCCGACGGCCAGCCGCTGGTACGAACCTCCAGCACGTCACCGGCGTCGCCTGCACCGCCGCGCGCAACAAGCACCTGCAGGTCAGGATTCAGCCCTGTTCCATCTACCTGATCGGTAATTTCAGCAAAACAGAGCCTTCCAGCCTCGGGGTTATCACAGAGAGCCGTCTGCATCGTAATGGGAAGGTGGCGATGCCGACTGAACTCGGTGGTCTGCGGCACCACAAAAGACGCGTTGGTGACATCAATCGAGAGAGGCTGGCTGAACGTCCAGTCGCGGGCGTTGTGGTGCTTGATGCTGTACGAAACGATCAGGTCGGGGCGGCGCGAGCCCGAACCCGCCGGCGAAACAGGGGCGGCAAACAGGACCTCGTCCTCGACGTGACGCGCAAGCTGCGGACCGGGCATCATGATGCGAACGCCGTCCGCCTCGTCGGGTAGCGTAACGCGAATGAGCGTCGAGTCGTCGCCATCCACAGGCGACCAGGTGGCCTGAACATCGACGCCAAAGTGAAACACCTGCTGCACCATGATGAAGTTTTCGGTGGGTTGAAGCACCGTCACCATGCGCGATACGAACACATGCGAGGGGTCGCTGGTGGTACCGAACAGCGTAATTTCGGCGTTATACTCACCCGGCTCATCCAGGCGAATGGGCTCCGAGAATCGGCGCCCGGTGTCAGGTGGCTCCTGCTGCGCCATCGGCCCCATGGGTGGCGAAGGTGGTGCAGGAGGCACGTCGGTCTGTACCTCGGCGGCGACCTCCAGACCGGGTTGAATGGCGACGCGAAACACGTATTCGCCGTTCGCGTCCGTCACGCCTTCGCGCGTCTCGACCAGCTCATGCGGCGGCAGCACGACATGAAGCCGCACGGGCTCGCCGGCAAGTCCGCTGGTCTGGCCATCGGGGCCGGTCTGCAGCACGCGAACGCGAATGTCGGCCACAGGCGCATCGGCCGCATCGCCCGGTACTGCACCTTCGACACCCGAACCCTCGACCGAATCCGCTGGCGGGGCCGGGGGAGCGGTATCGGCAGACGGAGGTGCATGATCGTGGCCGGCGTGGTCGTGGCCGGCGTGGTCGTGGCCGGCGTGTGGATCGGGTTCCTGCGCGAGTCCGGACTCGGGGCTGTGCAAAAGAGCCAGCAGCAGCAGCGCGGCCAGACCCGCGCCGGGCGCTTTGCCGTTGTGCCGAAGACGCGCGGCAGCTGACCACGCCACGGCGTCGGTCTCCCCGATCGCAGCCGAAACTTCGGACTCAATGAGCGCGCGGGCACGTGCAATGTCCACGTCGGTGCCGCGCAGCTCGTCGACGGCTCGCAGCACCTCGACCGCCTCGGACTCGAGGCGACGAATGGTACGGTCGCGGTCGTCGGCCGAAATCTTGGCGGTATCGAAGTCGAGGTGCGTGCTCTGAATAGCTTTTAACAACAGGTCTTTACGTGACAGCAGATCGAGCAGACGGGACGACGCGGCGTCATCGGTCAGCAGCGTCGCAGACTCCGCACTCCACGCCGCCCTGAGCATGTGGCTGATGGCGCGTGCCGTCAGGAGCGCCGCCAGAAGCAGCACGACGAGGGGAATGAGTTCCATGTGGCTTAGTCGCGGGCGGAGAGCTCGTCGCGCAGACGGGCCAGATAAGGATCAGCAGGGACAGCTGCGGTAGCGCCTGGTTGCGCTACAGCCGTTTCGGAGGCCAGGTCAGGGCGACTGCCGACATCCTCGCGGCGCCAACGGGTGGCCACGAGGCCGACGATCACGATGCCGCCCAGGATGCCGGCCAGCGGCCCAATCCAGTGCAGTCCACCGAGCGCGCCGTCGCCCGAGGGAACGGCGAGCGCAGTGGGCCCTCGCTCGTCGACGAACACCTCCAGAATCTGCGCCTCGGTCATGCCTTCCTGCAGCATGCCGGTGATGCGCGCCTTGTCCTGATTGCTGGGGTAGCAGGACGGGCTGGCGGTCGCGAGCGTTTTGCCGGCGCAGCCCTCGCAGGTCGTCATGAGCTGATGAAACACACTATTCGCCTGCGCACGCAGCGCGGGGTCCATGACCTCGGCCGGCCGGGCCTCATCGCCATGCTCGGCAGGTTCCTGAGCGAACGCCTTCATGTCGGCCCCGAAGACCAGCACGGGAACCAGCAACGTCAGCATCAGGCTGGCCACCTCAACACCA
>JAGWVZ010000382.1 GCA_018970625.1 Myxococcales bacterium
CTTGCATTGAGCACCTTGCAGGCAGGGCGGTTGATGTCAGTGAGCGAGGCCCTGATTCGCCAGCCAGCGTTCCGCATCGATAGCGGCCATGCAGCCCGAGCCGGCCGCGCTGATTGCCTGACGATACGTCTTGTCAGCGACGTCGCCGGCCGCGAAGACGCCTGACAGTTTCGTGTAGGTCGAGCCAGGGACGACCTTCAGGTAACCGTCCTCGTCGGTATCCAGCTGGTCAGTGAACACCTCGGTGTTCGGCTTGTGCCCAATGGCAAGAAACAGGCCCTGCGTTGGATAGGTAGACTCTTCGCCGGTCACCGTGTCCTGCAGACGAAGACCGGTGACGCCGCTCTCGCGGCTGCCCAGCACTTCGAGTACCTCTTTGTTCCACAACACCTTGATCCTGGGGTTGCTCAGTGCCCGGTCCTGCATGATCTTCGACGCGCGGAACCGGTCACGGCGGTGTACCAGAACCACCTCTGATGCAAACTTCGTCAGGAAGTTGGCTTCTTCCATCGCTGAATCGCCGCCACCGACGACGGCAATGGGTTTGCCGTTAAAGAAGAACCCATCGCAGGTGGCACACGCCGAAACGCCATAGCCCATGAGATGTGACTCGGACGGAAGGCCGAGCAATTTGGCGGTCGCGCCGGTCGCCACGATCACCGCATCCGCTGTCCATGTCGTGCCATCGTCCATCACCAGCCGCTTGGGTTGCTCCGACAGATGCGCCTCGATAACCGTCGTATAGTGATACTCCGTACCAAAACGCTCGGCCTGCTTGCGCATCACTTCCATGAGGTCGGGCCCCATGATGCCGTGCTCAAACCCCGGGAAATTCTCTACTTCCGTGGTGATGGTCAGCTGGCCACCCGGCTGCTGCCCGGCAAACACCACCGGTTTCAGGTTGGCGCGTGCGGCGTATACGGCGGCGGTCAGGCCGGCTGCACCCGAGCCGATGATGGCAACATGCGTGTGATTCGAAGCGGACATAGGCGAACCCTGGTGTGCCCGATACGGGCGAAGGACAGTCGCGCGCAGCGCGTTGGATGAGGCCGACGCATTGTGTCCACCGACGTCGGACTGTCAACGCAACGCGCCCATTTTGCCGCGTTGACATGTGAACCACGATCACACCGGCCAAGCGGTCCGTCGTCGATCACGGACGAGTCAGCTCTACAGGGCGGCACGCGCTCATTCGGCCGACGCTTCCGTAGAGGGTCTTTCGATTGCAGGGCGGTGAACGATATCGGCGAATCATTCCCTCGCCGGGTTGGCAATTCGTTCGTCAGCGCCCATAGTGCTCTTCTCTGGGCTTCTGTACCGTACGTGCATGGAATTTTTCGACGCTCACCTCGACATTAGCGCCTGGAACCGCGACGATCTGCGGCATCTTCACTTTTTTGGTGGACGTGGTGCGCTCGTTTCGCTGGCCCACCCGCGTCGCCCCTATGAGACCACCCGCATCGCCCTTACGGCGGTACAGCGCATGCTCGAAGCCATCGCTGAGGATTTTGCAGCGGCTCAGCTCGACGCCCGTATTCAGGTGAGCATCCCGTGGTCAGGTCGGCCACAACGCTGGCACGGTGACCTGTGGCCCGGGTTGCTGCGTTTATTGTCGCATCCGGCTGTGGCCGCCGTGGGACCTGTCGCGGCGCCTTTGCCTGATGCTGACGCAGACCATGCGTTACAACATTTGCAACTGGCGCGGGAACTGGATTTGCCCGTCGTATTATTGCCGTCCCTGGAGAGTTTCTGGGATTCCACGCAGCAATTACTCCTGCTCGCAAAAGAGGTCGGCATTTCGGGGCGACGTATCATCGTCGCCCGAACAAACTACACGACCTTGCGTTCCATTCTGGATTTCGGAGCGCTCGCCTGCATCGCTACGGGCCCCGACCATCAGAAATCAGTCGAATCCGCCGAATTTATTTATCGTTTCGGTCCCGACGCCTGGCACAACATGGCACTCTCCACCAGCGCCGCAAGCGGCACTCTGGATATTCTCGCCATTCCCAAAACGCTGCGTGAACTCGAAAAACTCCAATTGCCTCCTGCCGCCATGCGCGCCATCGCCAAAGGTAATCTGGACCGCTGGCTTCAACGGCATGCCGTGACCTGAACAACCGTTCCAACCCTACTGAAACGCATCCAGAATGGTCCCGTAGCGGCCGGCCTCGTGGCGGCCGACCGCATTCGCGCCGTTCGACCCGCTGGCCATCTAGGGTTCCCGAATCAACCAGTAATGCTCGCGACGCTCCACCATCAGGCCGTGTAATGACAGGACGGCCTCCAGAAGGTCCTCAAACTCATCGCGCCCAATCGGTCGTGGACTGACGACGGTGACCGTCCTTTCCCCCACGGCATCGGGCACAAAGATCAGGTTTTGTCCGGTCACCCGCGAGAAAAATTCGGCCAGGTCCACAAGACGAATACTGGCGAAATCGACCTCGATCAGCGTTCGGTCATCGCCCGTCTGCGCGACAGCTGCCGACGCCGCACTACCCAGAAAGACCAGACAAAGCAGGGCGGCAGTGGCTGTGCGTGCGCGGCGAAGAGAGGGGGAATTCATGTCCGAAATCCTGAGGGCGGCCTAATCGTCGGGCCTGAACACGGTCGGTGCCGGGGCGTTTGGGTTCACCCGCATCACGTTGACAGGTAATACTGCCGTGCGCCAGCGGTCGACGGCCCACACGCCGGCGAGGGCGTCGTGCAGCCCCTGACCGTCTCTGGCGATCCAGACGGTCAATGGCGCCAGAAACAGCGTCAGCGGCCAGAGCGCAAAGGCAGCCCCGCGCGCCACCATACGAAGGCCTTCGGCGACGTCCCCGTCCCGGTCCACCCAACGCAGCCCCATCAGCCATGCGCCAGGTGTACCCCCCAACAGCGCACCCCATACAATTTGCCACGCCACCATGGGTGCCCACGCGGTCTGCACCAGCCAGAACAGCGACCACGGTTGTTGCCACAGACGCACGGCGGCGCTCTCGGGCCAGGGCAGCTCGGCGGTCGGTGTGATCCATGCCGTCACGCGAAGCCAACCGACCAGGTACAGACCATAAACAAGAGCCGCCCAGAAAAACAGGTCAATCAGACCCGCGCACGTTCGTCGAAGCGTCGATGGACGAACCCATGCCTTCTGCGGCCGGCCGCGGCTCACAGCACGCCATCGAGTCGAAGGCGCGCGCCCGACAGCATCGCGATTCCAGCCGTCTCGGCCCGCAAAATACGGCTCCCCAGTCCTACGCCCTGCACGCCTTGTCTGGTCATGGCCGCTCGTTCCTGGTCCGTCCAGCCGCCCTCGGGTCCTACGTACATCTGGACGCTCGTCGTAGCGTCGAATGATGGCCACGCGCTCGACGTCTGTTTCTCGTCAGCCACCAGGCGCAAGCCGTCTACTGACTGCAAGGCGGCGTCGAGCGTGACGACCGGGCGGACGGTGGTCCGTATCAGCCCTTGCGACTGTTGCATGGCAGCGTCTGCGATCTTCTGCCAACGCGCGGTACGGTCGGTTACGTCGCGCAGGTCCACTTTGACGATCGAGCGCGATGCAGCGACCGGTTGAATGGTGTGTACACCCAACTCGGTCGCCTTTTCCAGTAACCACTCCCAACGGTTGCCCTTCAGCAGGGCTGCCACAAGCACCAGCCGGGTCTGGTCTTCTGCCCGTCGAATCACCCGCAGGTCGTGAACCCGAGCCATACCGCCCACCCAGGCCAGCTGCCCGTGCCAGAGCGTCCCAGTGCCATCGGCGACCTCGACGGAGTCGCCCGCAGCCAGTCGCAATACGTTGGTCACGTAGTGGTGTGTCTGTGCGTCGAGCAACACGGTGTCGTCCGCCTGAAACTGCGCGCCATCTACGACCAGACGCCGCATGCATCAGCTCCGAACATACGTCATCGAGCACCACTCATTCATACGTTCATATTCAGGTCCGGTCAGACCCGAGTCAGCGAAGGCGGCTTCCACCTTCGGCGCTTCGGTGTTCAGAATCCCTGACATGATGAGTACTCGGCCCGTACGCGCCAGAAGGGCGTCTTTCATTTCAATCAGGACGTGCGGGAGTATGTTGGCCAGTACCATGTCCCACTGACCAGCGACGTCTTCCACGGGTGTGTCGAACGATTCGACATTCTTCGTTTCGTTAAGCGCGATCATCTCCCGTGCAACATCGACCGCCACCGGATCAT
>JAGWVZ010000383.1 GCA_018970625.1 Myxococcales bacterium
TCGTCGAGAAAGCCGCGATCATGCAGAAAGACTCCGTGCTGCGCGACCTGAAGGTGCTGCTGGGCGAAGGCCTGCTCACCTCGGAGGGCGAGTTCTGGAAGAAGCAGCGCCGCGCCATCGCGCCGGCTTTTCAGCGCCGGCACGTGAACGCCTATGCCGACACCATGGTGCGCCTGACCCGCGAGCACCTGCAGGAGTGGCAGAGCGGCGAGCATGGTGACGTGCACGAGCGCATGATGCGCCTGACCCTGAAGATTGTCGTGCAGACGCTGTTCGACAGTGACGTCACCGAGAGCGAGCACATCGTGGGCGAGGCGGTCGAGCAGGCCATGTTGCACATGGACCGTGAGCTGCACACGTTCCGCTCGCTGGTGCCTTCCAAAGTGCAGACCCCGGGCCGGCGGCAGTTCCGCGAGACGGTTCGCACGCTCGACAAGGTCGTGCTGAACATGATCCGGGCGCGCCGCGAACGTGGGGACTACGACAACGGAGACCTGCTGGGCCGCATGATCGCGGCGACTGACGACGCCGGCAACACCATGGACGATCAGCAGCTTCGCGACGAAGTGCTGACCCTGTTCCTGGCCGGCCACGAGACCACCGCGTTGACCCTGACCTGGACCTGGATGCTGCTGTCGCGTCACCCCGAGGTCGCCCACCGCCTTCGGCAGGAGATTCTGGATGTGATTGGTGAGCGCGACATGGTCGCCGACGACATGATGCGCCTTCCGTACACCAACGCGGTGCTGAAAGAGTCCATGCGCCTGTATCCGCCGGCGTGGATCATGGGCCGCGAGAATCTGGAAGAGATGACGCTGGGTGGGTATCGCGTGCCGGTAAAGTCGCAGCTGCTGTGCCCCACGTGGGTGCTGCACCGCGACCCACGCTGGTTTGACCGCCCGCTTCGGTTCGAGCCGCAGCGCTGGCTGGACGGCCTGGCCGAGCGCCTGCCGCGGTTCGCGTATTTTCCGTTCGGCGGGGGGCCGCGCATCTGTATTGGCAATCATTTCGCCATGATGGAGGCGGTTCTGCTGCTGGGTACCATGGTGCGCGACTGGTCGTTTCAGGTAGACCCGGGGTATCGACCGGTGCTGGTGCCGTCGATTACGCTTCGGCCTCGGCACGGCATGCCGGGGGTGTTCCACAAGGCCGCGTCCCGCTGATTTCAGGGTAGCGTTTGCAGGGCGTCGGTACGCTCGGCCGGGTTGCAGCGCACCGAAGGCTGCGCACGCACTCTGCCGCGTGCGCGTTGCTGGCTCGGTCGGCGCGGTCTTATTCGACCGCCGGCGCTGGAGCTGCTTCGGGGTTTGGCGCGATTGCAGAGCCTTCCGCGGCGCCCGAAGCCTCGGCGGCCAGCAGGGCGTTCTGTCGTGCGGTGGAGATGCTGCCGAGCCAGCTGGAAATCACACCGGTATCCCAGAGAACGGCCAGCAGGCTCACGAGTGCCACGGCGGCCAGAATCAGGCCGAGCGGAGACTTCTTGTCTTTGTAGGGGTCGGACAGCGTGTGTGTGGCGTCTTTGGGCAAACGCGCCACGCTGGTCAGCGTAGCGCCAAACGGAATATTGATTCGCGCGCGTGTATTAATGGCCCAGCCGTTCGCGTCCAGCAGCGGTGCGAGGTTTCGCTGCCTTAATTTCAGCGCTGCCATGAGCATGGATGGAGCAGAAATCAGGAGAATCAGCCCTGCGACGGCCAGTGGCATCTGCCACACCCGGAGCGCCAGAAATCCACCGATGACGGCGGCGAGCGCGCTGCCAATCACCCCGAGCGCCAGACCGACGGCGGCGAAAATACCGGCAAATTTGCCTGCGTCGAAGGTAGAGGGTGTAGCCGGCTGCGTCGCTGTTACCTGAGTGGCGCCGCTGCCGACGACTGTGCCTGCCTGTGCGTCCAGTGCGCCGCTTTTTTCAGCTGCAAACCGCTCCATTTGTTCGGAAATCAATCGTGCGACTTTCTTGTAGGGCGTCCAGAATGCCTGCCGAATACTGATGGGGTTTTCGACCACGGACGTAATGGTGGCGTCCCAGTCATTTCCGTGTCGGTCATAAAAAATACCATTTCGGCCAACAGCAAGAAAATCACTGTCTCCGCCGGTAAATGCAGCCACAAGGTTCATGCGTTCGGTGCCACCGCACCGCACGGCCGAACAATAGGCCAGAAACGCATGGCTCTGCGAGGCGAGCGCTGTGTGACGCGCCACGTCCTGCACCTTCATGACGAGGTCGCAGCTTCTACCGTCGAGGTATAATGTACCTGCCTGAAAGACTGCCTTTTCGCGTTTGATGTAAAAATCCCGAAACGAAATAAAATTATCGAGTAACTGGTGCAGGTCGCGATAATAGCGTGCGGCGCGGTCGAGCGCCTCAATGGCCTGCGCCTCGGGGCGCCGCGCCTCGTCTTCGCCGATGAGGGTACGAAGGCGCTCCAGGTCGGTTCCTGCCAGAATCTCGCGCAGGCGTGGCACGCCGACCGAGGCCACCACTTCGCCCTGCCGCGATGCAATCCACTCGCGATGTGCGGCAACACGGGAAGTCAGACGACTCCAGTCCTCGCGCGTGAGTGTGTCGCGATCGCCCAGGATGGGCACGACAGCCGTCAGTCGCAGCGTCTGCATCAGCGCGCGCCAGGCAGGGTTTACGCCCGCTTTGAGCGGGAGCACGGCGCCGGCATGAATGGCGGCCAGCGGGAACGCCGCGATGTCGGGGTCTGTCTCGTGTAACGAGCGCCCTGCCAGGTCGCTCCAGTCACTTGCCGGGCGTGAGAGCGGCTCAGTGGCGCGCACATCAAAGGCGGCCAGCTCGCACCGGGTAAAGAAGTCCTCGACCTTGTCCGAGACGGCTGCGATCGCAGCGGCAGCTGCTGCCGTCGCGTCGCCCAGCGGAAGAAGCCCTGTCGGGTCGGCTTCGGCGAGCGCCGACCAGGCGACGTAGGCGGTCGCGGCAGCGACGAACTCATCCAGGCGGGCGACCGTAATGCCATCGGCACCCGAGGCGTCGGGTTCGCCGCCGATCGTCTCCAGAATGGTGCAAAGAACGGCTTTTTCGGCTGCGTCATCGACGCTGGCCTCGGGCAATACCCCGTCGCCGTTGAACGCCATGGCCGCAAAGATGCGGGCCGCCTGACTGGTATGTTCGACGTTCAGCGCCGTCGTGGCGTCGTCCAGCTCCGAGGCCACGCGTCGTGCGGTCACGGCGACGGCCGACCCTTCAGAGGTGCTCTCATTGAGCGACGCCAGTGGCAGTCCGTCCCGGCGTTGGGTCAGCTCGCCGACATCTTTCAGCACCTTGGCCATCCACTCGACGGCCTCCAGAATTTCGGGCGCACGAATGCGTCCGTCGGCGTCGTGATCAATCAGACGAAGGGTATCGGCATCGAATTGCAGGCCATCGACGGGACACGCCAGCGCCACCCATAATTTCTGATCCAGAGAACGGAGCGCCTTAAGATCTGCCGCTGTATCCAGCGTCACCTGATCAAATCCACCGGCCCGAAAAAATGTCCACGTGTGCGAGCTCATTTCGTAAACTCTGTCGTGCGTATCCATGCACTAAAAAGAGACAGAAATACCCTGTGATAACCGCAGATCGGTCGTCTCTACGCCCGGTGGCGGCTCGGCATCAATCCGGGCTGAGAATTTTGTGACCAGAGACACCACCTCGGTAATGGGAATATCGGCCTCGACCTCGTCCAGCACGCGAAAGTCGCTCATGTCCCCAAAATTGGGCTGCACATACACCGTATTCTGCAGCACTACGGCCAACTCTTCGGTGCGGCCAAACTGCACCCGCGCCACCATAAAATTATTCCAGCGCAAAGCGTTTTCCCGATCATTTTCGCCCGGCACTTCAATTTGTTCGTGTTCTGAAAATACACCCGTTCCAAACCACAGCGCAAACGCCTCGGTATGAATCACATCGGAACGCAAACCACCCCCCACGAGCCAGCGAAGGTTCAGCGCCTGAAAATCATTTCGCTGTGCCTGCACAAACAGCTCGGTTCCAATGTGGCGGTGCCACATCGCCGTCCAGCGAAGGTGCGCGTACTGCTCGTCGATGATCGACTCGCCAGCTTCCCGGCCATAACCCGACGACACGTCGGCGCGAATGCGCTGTTTCAGCCAAGGAAGCTCGTTCTCATGGCGCGCCTCGCGAAGGGTCTGCCAGCGAATCG
>JAGWVZ010000384.1 GCA_018970625.1 Myxococcales bacterium
ATCCCTCAGGGCGAAAACCAGTCCCTGTTCTTTTTGAACATCGACCCCGACTCGCCCAATTATGGTTCCAGCGTGTTGCGCAGCTGGCAGTCGGCGAGCTCACGTCAACCCTTCATTTGTCAGAACTGGATCGCCATTCGAGGGGGATGGGAGACCCCACTGGAGCACGACACCACCTACGCCGTCTATCTGACAGACAGCGTGCGCGGTCCAGAAGGTCAGCTGCCTGTTCAGTCGCCGGCGTTGGCGGCGTTGCTTGCGGGCACACCCCCCGGGGACGCCAGCCTGAGCGAGCCATGGCAGGCGTACCAACCGCTCCGCGACTGGTTCGACGCACAGGGGGTCACCCCGCTAAACATTATTGGTGCCACCGTCTTCACAACGGCTGACCCCGATTCCCGCATGGAAGCCATCCGGAACGCCACTCAGTTGGGTGCGGTTCCCGAGCTTGAGAATCTCACCGTCTGCGACGATGGCGTCCAAAGCCCCTGCGCAGATGGAACGCCGGCGCGCGCCTGCGTGAACCAGAACGGCGACTTCATCGAAGTCCACGCCACTTATCAGGCGCCCGTTCTGCAGCAGGGCACACGCCCCTACTTCCTGGAACAGGACGGAGGCGACGTGCTCATTCAGGGCGATGCCGCCGTCGTGCAAGCCACCGAGACCATCTGCGCTGCCATCACCATTCCCGTGGGTGACATGCCCGAAAACGGCTGGCCGGTGGTGATGTATGGCCACGGAACGGGCGGCTCGTTTACCAGTATGGTCAGAGACATCAGTGGACGCCTCGCCAACATCGCGCTCCCCGCCGACGAAGCGAACCCGGGTGGCCGCACCGCCAGATTTGTCGGCATCTCGATCGACGGAGTTCAGCACGGTGCCCGACGCGGAACCTCGGTCCGGTCATCGCTCAGCCCCGAGAATCTGTTCTACAATTTCCTGAACCCGCGCGCGGCTCGCGGAAACGTTGAACAGGGCGCCGCCGACTACTTCACCCTCACCCGCCTGCTGCAAAACCTGCAATGGAGGGCCGAAGAGTCTCCGACCGGCGCTGCCTTCAGGGTCGACGCCGAAAACATCTTCTTCTTCGGTCACTCACAGGGTGCCCAGGTAGGAGCCCCCTTTATGGCCTACGAACCCGAAGTCGACGCCGCCGTCTTCTCGGGTGCCGGTGGCAGCCTCGCGCTTTCGCTCCTCTCCAAGACCAGCCCCGTCGACATCGCTTCCGGCGTGCGCCTCATTCTCGCCGCTGGCAATCAAACCACTGCCCCCAGCGTCAACTCCAGCGACCCGATCATCAGCCTCCTGCAGTGGTACATCGACCCCGTCGACTCGCTGAGCTACACCCCCCTCTTCATTGAGCGTATTCGCCCCGAACGTGGCGGCGTTCACCTGTTCCAGTCCTATGGCTTCGGCGACACCTACTCGCCCGAAGATGTGCTCTGGGCATTTGCCGCCTCGGCCGGCGTACGACAGGCGTCTCCGCCCGGTGCTCCCATCCGCGAAGGGTACCCACTGGTCGAGTTTCCAGTCCGCGCCAACCGCAACCGCGATGCCGGACAGTTCACCGCGGTGCTCGTTGCCGCACAGCCCAATGGCTACGACGGCCACTTCGTCGTTTTCCGCGATCCATCGCTCGCGTCCCAGGCCATGGAGTTCCTCGCCACCGCATACTTCGACGAGATTCCTACGGTGAGCGCACGCTGAGGCGGTCCAGACCCGAACGGGTCACAGGATGGTCAACCGGGATTCCCGCATCGCCCGGCCCGCGAGCTCGTCTCAGTATTGATTGTGCAGATAACGGATCAGGTCCGTACTGGTCACAATCCCCAACAGCTCCCCGTCGTTGCTCGTGACCGGCAAAGAATGGAACTTCGCCTGACCCAGCACCTCGGCTGCGTCGCGCACGGTCGAGTCTGCGTACAGGCTCACGGGCGACGCCTTCATGACGTCCGAAATCTTGTAGGTGTAGTCGAGCGCGGCATCCAGATCGGCCAGACGCGTGGTATCGGCGCCAAACGAGACGCGCAGCAGGTCGGTGCCCGTGACCATTCCCACCAGCTTTTTGCCATCGACCACCGGCACGTGGTGGTAGCCGTTCTCAAACATCAGCCGGCGCACCGCACTCAGCGGCTGACCAAGCTGAACACAGTGGGGATTGGCGGTCATGACGTGATGAATGGGTTCGTTGCGACGCATAGAGATACCTCGTGTACGGTGTCGGAGCCGTGTCATGACGCCGCGTCCCTGTGACGCGACGCCGATGGCTGCACGTCTGGTCAATGCATGGTGCGTGCCACACTCCAACACCCATTTCATAACCGACACTTGCATGCTTCGCATGGCAGGGCGGCGGTCAAATTCAGGCGTTGGCTGTGATCAGCCGGCACCGATGGTGCGATAACGCACGCCTGTGTGGAGCTCGGCGGTACGGCAACTGGATCGGTCCACTCGGCGAGCGCAGTATGCCCGCTGCCGATGGCCGGCGAGGCGTTCCGTTCACGCGCGGTCGAGCGTAGCGCGGTTCATGCCCAGCAACACCAGCAGCGCCAGCAGCTCCAGCAAGGCTGCAGCGATGAACGTGCCGGCCCCGGTATAGCGCTCCATTAACCAGCCACCCACGCCCGAACCGGCCACGCTGCCGCCGGCCAGCACCGCAGCCGAGAAAATGCCCTGCAAGGTAGCGCGTCGGGATGGCGGGCCAAAGCTGCCTAACACACGCATGGACAGTGTAAACCACACACCAAATCCGAAGAAATGAAGCGCCTGCACCGCCACGAAGACCACGGCGTTCGGGCTCCACGCCGTCAACAACCAGCGCGCCATTCCAAGCACAAAGATCAGAATAAACCACGTTCGGGTCTGGTAGCGCGGCAGAATATGGCGTGCGAAACGAAACAACAGAATTTCGGCCCCCACGGCTACGGCCACCGCTGTACCCATCACAGCACTGGAGTATTCGAGCGACGCTCCGTGCAACGACAACAGGTTGTTGTACATCGCGATCGATGCGTAATGCAGCGCGGACAGCACCAGAAAAACCGTCAGCGGACGCCCATATTCGATTTGCTGTGATGAAGCCTCCCCTTCACCGGCAGCGCGATGCACCTGCGGCTCCTGAATAAAAAACGACCCCGAAACCGCAGACACATAAAAGGCGAGAAAACCAAATAGTGCGAACCAGCCGGCCCGTCCTTCTTCGACCGACATGAAAGCGACGCCAAATGCGCCCACCGCGACACCGTATCCCAGGCTGCCGAATACGCGCACCCGGGCAAAATCTTCCGGCGATGTGCGGCGCAGCACAGTGGAATCAATGAGTGGCAGCGTCGCCGCCTCGCCGGGAGCCTGAAGCCAGACAATGAGCGCCACCCAGAAGAATGTCTCAACGCCGGGCAGAAACGCCCCCAGAAACAGCACCACAAACAGCACCGTGCGCAGCACCAGAACCGGACGCCCCAACCGGTCGGCCAGCATCGTCAGAAGCGGTTGCGCGCCCACGGCAATCAGGGTGCGCACACTGAACAACAGCCCGATGTTCGTCTCGCTGATGTCCAGCGACTTCATCCACAGCGGCCAGTACGTCACCATGAGCCCGATCGCCGCCAGATACGAAAAATAAACCCACTTGAGGGATAGCCAGGGGTCCACAGCCGCGCGCGAAGGCGATTCAACAGGGGAATTCATGGAGTCAGGCGTTTCTTGGCAGAGGAAATGAGAAGATCAGACCCGCGCGGGTCAATGTGCGGCACTAACCCGGAACCGACAGCAGCGGAGACGATTGTCCGGCAACCGGGTCGGAGGGCACCACCACCGAGGGGGTGCAATCCGGTTGGTGCACACCACCGCCCTGCAAAGCTGCTGCGAACCATCGTGTGCGTTCCAATGTGACGCGATGGCTGCACGCACAGCACGCGGGGGCCAGTTTCGCCCAGCGGCAGAGAGAGTGGAAGGCAGGAATGCATGCGCCGGCACTACGTTATTTGTGGCGGCATGGCCAGCATTCGCAGGGCGCTCGTTGCGTGCCGACGTCGCACTGTGCTACGCGACCTGTCCCTGATTGACCTGGCATGGCAGTTGTCGTGCCGTAGCGCTGGAATGTTCATGGCCGACTACAAACCGCATGAGATAGAGCCCCGCTGGCAGCAGTACTGGGACGAGCACGACTGT
>JAGWVZ010000385.1 GCA_018970625.1 Myxococcales bacterium
CGTCCCTCACACGAGGCCGTCGTGCAGGCGTCGGACTCGCTCGCCGGTGTTGTGCTCTCGCCTCCGCAGGCGGCCAGCAAGAGCAAGAGGGCAAAAGGCGCAATCCTGAAGGACTCGACTGGGCGCATAGTGGGCTCCTGTTCGGGGATGCCGCAGGTTGTAACGGCTTTGACACATCGCATCAACCGAAACAAACGGCGGCGTGTGTGGGCGTCGTGCACATTCGATCTTGCATGGTGACGATGCAATCCCGTGGCGGGTTGGACGGCGTTCGATGGTGACATCCGTGTCGATTTTGTGTGACGGTTTGCTGGCCACAGGCGCGCAGATGTGCAACGCTTGCGCGCACACCGTTTTGCGCGTCTGCCCGATTGTGCCCGGATGTTCCATGCGCCCTGAATCGTCATTGCTTCGTCCTGCCCATCCTTCGTCAGCGTGCGCCGCGCTGACGACAACAGCGCTTGTGGCCGGGTTGCTGTTCGCCGCTTGCGGAACCGAAGGCGCCAACTTCATCGAATCGCTCGACGTCGTCAGTCTGGATACCCTGGAAGGGTCGAACGACGCGACGGTGCCGGATACCTCTGTCGGGGATGACACGGCGACCGCTGACGATGTGACCAACGTGGACAGTACGTCGCCGGAAGATGCGGCAGCGCAGGACGCCGCGCCTGCTGACGATGCGGTGACGCCTGACGACGTAACGGTGGCTGATACGACGGCTGACGACGCGACGACCGCTGATACGGTGCCTGACGACGCTACGGCCGCTGACACGACGCCGGACGACGCTACGGCCGCTGACACGACGCCGGACGACGCGATAACGTCCGATGATGCATCGGGGGCTGACACGTCGGTGGTTGATTCAGGTGTGCCTGCCGACACGGGTGTGCCTGC
This sequence comes from Myxococcales bacterium, assembly GCA_018970625.1. The sequence goes on from JAGWVZ010000385.1 coordinate 898, forward strand.
CGACACGGGTGTGCCTGCCGACACGGGTGTGACAACTGACGCAGGCGCCGATGTGGCCGACGTGACCGATACCGGGGTAGATGCTCTGGACGCCGTGGATGCCGATGCTGGACCCGTGGTGGAGCCGCCGATGCCCACGGGCCCTGTGGTAGGGCTCGTTGGACCGCCCTACCTGATGTGGGTCACTGAAGACGCCGTCTCGGTGCGCTGGGAGACGACCGGATCGTTTGTTGGCCGTGTCGAATATGGACCCACCCGGGCGCTTGGCATGGTGGCCACTGAAACGGCATCGCGCACGTCGCACGAGGTGCGTCTGACAGGTCTTCGGCCCGGCGAGGTCACGTATTATCGAGTGCTGTGGAGCGATACGGGCGTACCCACCCGGCAGTTCCGCACGGCTCCGCCCCGTGACCAGATTGAGCCGTTCCGCTTCGTGGTCTGGGGCGATAACCAGAACGGACCCTCGGTGTTTCGCGAGGTGGTGGATGGCATGCGCGACGCCGACCCGGCGTTTGCGATTGTCGCAGGCGATTGTGTACAGAACGGGACGCGCGGTGAATATCGCGAACAATTATTTCAGCCGCTTGCCGGGTTTGCCGACCAGGTCCCATTTCTGGTGGGCGCGGGTAACCACGAGCGTTACAGCGATAGCAGCGCGACCCTGTTCAACGAGTATTTGTCGCAACCCGGTGACGAACACTGCTTTGGCTGGCGGTGGGGCATGATGTACATCGTGTTTGTGGATACCGAGCTCGGGCTGCGCCCGGGTGAGTCGCAGTACGTCTGTATTCAGAACGCGCTCTCTTCGGTCGAGGCACAAACGGCGGCGTACCAGGCAGCCATTTTTCACAAACCGCCGCGTATTAATTTCTGGTTCGGGGGCGTGCTTGCTTTCCCTGAATCCATGGAGGAGCCGGACGTGCGTGAGTTCATCGAGCCCCTGCTGGAGTCGTACAATGTGGACATTGTGTTTAACGGTCACAATCACCTGTACGCTCATTCGCCAGAGACCGCAGGCGGAATTGTCTGGGTCACAACAGGTGGCGGCGGCGGTTCGCTGGATACCAATAACTTCCTGTGGCGTGTGAATCGCTTCACCGAAATCCAGACGACGGTGCATGAGCATCACTTCCTGACGGTAGATGTTGATAACGACGTCATGATTGTGCGCGCGATCAACCGTGCCGGCGCCGAGATTCACTCGTTCGAGGTCTACCCCGACTGAACTTTTGCAGGGCGGTGGTCCGTACCACTGCCGCGCCGATTTCGGGGAACCCGCGACGTCGAAAGCTCCTGCGACCTTCGGTTACGTCGGATTTCGGCGCGTGTGTGTTCCGGGGAAAGCGGGGGAACTCCATGCGAACGCATTCAGGTAACGCGTCGGACTGCGCGTGGGTTGTGTGACGTACGTGTAATTTTTGCGCAACAACGGCCAAGGTTGCATCAACCATTGGGTGACATTAGTGTGACATCGTCGCAAATTCCCCACTCTCCCGCTGGAGTACGTCATGGCAACCCGCGCTCTGCCGAGCACGTCCCCCCGAATTCTAACCATTCCGTTGTGGTGCCTGATGGCAACACTGGCGGCATGCGGCGACGACTCGGACACCGACGACACAGGCTCGGACGTTTCAGGCGACACGGGTTCCGAAGATTCCGGCGATGCGGCGGACGGCGAGACGCCGGATGCGGACGGTAGCGGTTTGTCCGATGCCGATGCGGTCACACCGCCCGACGGTGGAGACGCAGACGTGGTGCTCCCTGAGCCCGGTGGTCCATTATTTGCCGACGGCTGTGTGGCCCCCGGCGCTGTTCGCGCCGGTCGCATCGCCAACCCCGAAGTGCGCATGGAAGGACCCAACGCGCTCGGCGGGGAAGGCGACTGGTTGCTGATGAACGGCCAGGCTGCGTTCATCATCCAGGACGTCGAGAACGTAAAGACGTACTGGTATTACGGCGGTGGCCCCATCGACGCGGTCGCAGTGGAAAACTGCACCCAGATGGGCCCCGAACAATACGATGAAATGGGCTTTCTTCTGGGTCTGCCCAATATCGGCTCGTTCACCGATTCGACGCTTCGCGGTTTTCGCGGCGACTCGGTGGAGCTCATCTCGGACGGTTCGGATGGCGAGGCACGTATTCGGGTGACCGGCGAAGACGACTATTTCTGGCTCATTGAGCTCGAACTCGTGAAGCAGGGATTCTCGGCCGGCTCACCGCGAGCGATGTCCGAGCCGATGGGTATTGAAGTCGTCATCGACTATGTGCTTCGTCCCGGCAGCAGCGTACTCGAGATGGAAGTCACCATTCGGAACAAGCTCGATACGCCAAACCGGGTCATTACCGGCATGGTGCAATTTTTCGCGGACGGTACACGCAGCTTTTATCACTCCGATGACCGACTGGAGATTGCCGGGTTTGGCGCCGACGTGAATATCCCCTGGCTGGTGAACACGTCCGAAAACGGTTCGCGCGCCATCGGTATCGAAAACTGGAGTATCGCAACCACGAATATTGCCGGCGTGGACGCGATTATCGACGTGAATACGTTCCTGTCGCCCAATCAGCTGGCGCCAGCCGGACGCGCCGGTGATTCCATCACCACCCGCATGTTCTTCGCGGTGGGTGGTTCTGATGGTCACTCGGCCGTGGACGCCCTGCAGCGAATTCTACCCGAACCGGTGCTCGGTCGCACCGTTACGCCTACACCTCTTGCAGGGCGCGTGATAGACGAGAGCGGCGCTCCTGTTGCCGGAGCGCGCGTCGCAGTCGAAGCACGCGGCAGCAACGGCGTATTTACGCCGATTGATGAATTTATTTCACTCGAAGATGGCACATTTGCTGGTGATATTCCGGCTCTGGCAGGAAACTCCCGTTACCGGCTGCGCGTTCGTTCTCAGGGCCGTCCTGAGCCTGAACCTGTAGAATTTGCGCCAGGCACCCGTGATTTTACGGTGACGGTTGGCGACGGGGGTACCGTAAATTACTCGGTTGTGGATACCGAAGGCACCACGACGCCTGCCAAAATTGTGCTGTGGCGGGAGAATCGTATGGTTGAGGTGATTTTCACCGATGGTTCTGCCGGCTCGCGCGTCGTGCCTCCGGGAAGTTACGAAGTCGATGTCACACGTGGTATTGAATACGGCGTGGTGCGCGAAAACATTGTTGTAGAGCCCGGTGGTAGCATTGACCTGAATATCGTCATCGAGCGACTTATCAACACAGACGGTTATCTGTCGTTCGATGGCCACGTACATGCGGGTCCCA
>JAGWVZ010000386.1 GCA_018970625.1 Myxococcales bacterium
TGTGCCAGCGCCCGAGCTGATGGGCACGCGCGTGTATGTGCGTCCCTGGTCATTTATTGACCGGAATGCGTGGATGCGCCGTCTTGCGGTGGGCATGTCCATGTTCGGAGATATTGCTGCACCCACCGCGCTGGCGATTCGGGAAGATGGTCGCTACGCGCAGGATTCGGATGGGAATTTCATTATTGAACGCGATCAGGCGACGGGGATTCTGGGTTTCGACGTGGAGCTGGCTGCGGTGAAGTCCGACCTGTTCAGCATGACGCCCTACACGGACGCCAATGTGCATCTGGGGCGTGGGGCGGGCTGGCATCTGGGGTCATTTTTCGCTTTGCAGCCGCTGGATGCGCTGGTGGTGGATGCGCGATCCGAGTTTCGTATTCTGGGCCGGAATTATCTGCCGACGTATTTCAATACGCTTTACGAGGTGGAGCGTGTTTCGTATCGGGCTCCGGGTGAGTCACCGACGCGGATTCCGAAGTTACAGTGGCTTCGGACGGGTCAGGAAGGGGAGCTTCGCGAGGGATATCTGACTGAAATTGGCGTGAATTTTGGTCAGGTGCTTCGTCTGGCGGGTGCGTGGGAGAATTATCGTGGTCCCGATAATTCGACGGCGTGGCTGTACGCTTCGGTGCCGGCGCTTCGGGTGGTGCAATTTGCCGCTTATTTTGCGAATACCCGGTTTCAGGGAGCGCGCGGGTTATTCGATATGCAGAACGCCCTGGCGATGGTCGAGGCGCGCGTGATGGTGACGAAGTTCATGTACGTGCAGGGGCAGCTGAATCGGCGGTGGCGGCTGGACGGTGACGGCGAGTATCGACCGGTCGACGATTTTCACTTTGGTGTAGGGGCGTCATTTGGCTTCTGAACCGGTGGACCTTGTCTTGCGCGATGGCCGGTTACGGCTGCGCGAGTACGCGCTCTATCTGGACCCCCCTCAGCCTGTTGACCATGCGTGGGTGTCGCACGCGCACCGCGACCATGTGGGTGGACACCGACTGACCCTGTGTACACCGCAGACCGCCGACCTGCTGAAGCAGCTGGGCATTTCCACGATGGCGCAGCCTCTGGATTTGTTGCGGCCGATCACGCTGGGTCCCTATCGCATGCACCTGGCCGAGGCTGGACACATCGCGGGCGCGGCGCAGCTGGTGGTCGAGTGTGCGGGGCGCAAGTCGGTGTACACGGGCGACCTGGGCCGGGCGGACATGCTGACGACTCCGGCGCCGCTGGCTGTGCCGTGCGACGAGCTGTTTGTCGATGCCACGTACGGGAGCCCGTCCTGTCGATATCCTTCCGCCGTGAGCGCCCGGTCGCACCTGCTGGCCGAGGTAGAGGTGGCGCGGGCGTCGGGGTTGCACGCGATGGTGTTTGCGAACCCGCTGGGGCGAGCGCAGGAGGTGATGGCCACGCTTCAGGCTGCGGGGGTGACGGTGTCGAGCACGCCGCATGTAGTGGCGCTGACGAGAGCGGCCGGATTTTCGCAGATGGCGTCGGCGATTCGCCCGTACACGGGCCGTCCTCCGAAAGGGACCGTCACGGTGCTGCCGATTCAGTCGGCCGAGCTGGGACAGCGTTATGCCGGGGTACGAACGGTGGTCGTGACCGGAATGCAGCCGGACAGGGCGGCGACCCTGTTTCGGGCCGATGCGGTGATTCCGCTGGTGGACCATGCGGATTTTGACGACCTGCTGGCGCATGTCACATCGTGTCGCCCACGCCGTGTGTGGACGCTGTTCACGCATGCCGAGCGGTTCGCCGCGATTCTGCGGGAGCAGGGCGTGGATGCGGCGGCGCTGAAGGAACCCGACCAGCTCACGTTATTCTGATGTTTACGCCGGACTTTCACCTCGCGGGGCACAAGAAATCGTGGTTGCTGCTATTTTTTCGTCTCGTGGTGTCGCTGCTTCTCTGGTGCATTCCGTGGGTCGTTCTGGCGGGGGTCGCCTGGTATGGCGGACAGATCATGCAGGTGCAGCGTCCTGCCACGATTCGGCAATCCGGGGGTGAATTGCCTTCGCGCTACTACAGCGCGCAGGGTTTTCAGATTGGCGGTTTGCAGCGCGGTCAGCGTGCATGGGTGGAGTTTCATGATGTTTCTCCCGACCTGATTCGGGCGGTGCTGGCGTCGGAAGACGAGCGTTTCTTTGAGCACTCCGGGGTTGACCTTCGGGGTATATTGCGCGCGGCTTCGGCTAATTTCGCCGCCGGACGGGTGGTGCAGGGCGGTAGTACCATCACGCAGCAGCTGGCCAAGTCGTTTGTGGGCAGTGACCGAACGCTGGCGCGTAAATTCGTGGAGTTGATTACCGCGCGTTTGATCGAGCATCACTGGAGCAAATCCGAAATCCTGGAGGCGTGGTTAAATCGTATTTATTTTGGTCGTGGTGCCGAGGGAATTTCGTCGGCTGCATGGATTTATTTTGGAGTGACGCCGGCCGACCTGACACTGGAACAATCGGCATTTCTGGCCGGCATGTTACAGTCACCGAGCCGGTTTGATCCGTTTGAGGAGCCGGAAGTCGCGCAGCGGGAGCGCGATCTGGTGTTGCATCGGTTGCAGATGAGCGGACTGGCGGATGCTCGTGCAGCGTCGCAGTTCCAGCGCACCGCCCTGCAATTGCGGGCTGGCTCGCAGGCGCTGGTGTCGGCTTCCGACGTGGTGCACGCCATGAGCGACGAGCTCGAACGGTTGCAGCCCGGTCGCGACTGGCGTTACGGGAACGCGGATATTTATTCGACCGTGGATCTGGTGCGGCAGCGCGTGGCGGAGTCGCGGCTGCAACGTGGACTGCGGGAGCTGGACCGCCGACAGGGGCTTCGGCAGCATGTCGCGAGCGCGGCCGGGGATGGCGACGCGGCGGCGCGTCGGCGAGAGGCGATCGCGGGGTTGCCGCGCGACAACGAGGTGCGTCTGGCCGAGGTGATCGCGGTTTCCGAGACGGAGCTCACGGTCTTCGATGGCGAAGAGCGTGTGCTGTTTGCCGACGCCTGGGCCTGGGCGGTGCCGTGGCAGGAAGACGGCGAGAATCATGGTGCCACGATCGAGCGGCCCGGGGCGGCGTTTGCGGTGGGCGATGTGGTGGCGCTGGATGCGGACTATCGGGTGACGCAGCGACTTCGGCTGAGCGGTGCATTTGGTTCGGCCGACCTGGTGGACGGCGCGCTCGAGGTGGTCGTGGGTGCTGATGCCGGCGCGGTCGATGGGTTTGATCGGTTTCTGGAAGGGTGTCGTCAGCCGGGGAGCACGTTCAAGCCGATTGTGTATAGCGCGGCGCTGGACCGTGGGCTCACGCCGGGCACGATCTTGCGGGATTCGCCGATTCGTTTCGAGCTGGGTCCGCAGGAGGAGTGGCGCCCGAGAAACGCCGATGGCCGGTTTGGCGGTCACATGACGGCGTGGGAGGCGTTCATCTGGTCGCGCAATCTGCCTGCGATCGAGGTGTTTCGGTGGGTGGGTTTTTCGGCGACGCAGCAGCGTGCGCGCGAGCTGGGGCTGACGTCGCCGCTCGAGAATGTGGAGAGTCTGGTGCTGGGGGCCAGCTGTGTGCGTCCGGTGGAGTTGCTGACGGCGTATGCGACGTTTGCGCGAACGGGTTATCGGCCGCGCCTTCATGCGCTGGCGTCTGTGTTCGAGGGGGGCGAGCCCGTCTGGGCCGGGGGCAGCGCCGCGGCGCTGCATCACAACGCCTGGGTGCGTGTGCAACGTCTGTGGTCCACCCGACGCGAGCCGCCGGTGCCTGCGATCTCAGCCGCCAACGCGTGGTCGGTGGCCTATCTTTTGCGTGATGTGGTGCAGCGTGGCACGGGTTCGGAGTACGAGGACCTGCCATTTCCGGTGGCCGGCAAAACGGGCACCACCACGGCCTACGACGCATGGTTTGCGGGTTTCACGCCGCGCGAGGCCGCGGTGGTGTGGATTGGAACCGATCGCAACACCCGTCCGCTGGGACGTCGCGAGACGGGTGGACGTCTGGCGATGCCGGTGTGGGTGGAGGGGCTATTGCCTGCGGCGGTCGATTTTCCCTTGCTCGCGCGGCAACCGGCCGAGCTGGTGATGTTGCCGATGGACCCGGAGTCGGGGCTTCTGGCGCCGGCTGACCGTTGGGCGGTCACCCTGCCGTTTTACGCCCGCTTTGCGCCGGTCGA
>JAGWVZ010000387.1 GCA_018970625.1 Myxococcales bacterium
GAAACCCCGAAAAAAGAATTCGAGCGCGAAGAACTGCGTAAAATACATGAACTCCCAACGCCAGAAATTGGGCCACAACGGCTCATTCTCGGCCAGGGTGTAAAAGGGATAGGTATCCTGAAAATGGGGGTCTCTCGACACCACAAAAACCAGCGGAAGCACCACTCCAAACATCAGACCATAAATCCACCAGTCTTTGAAAACGCCCTTGAAACCAAGTCCAAAATCGCGAATCCGCTGACGCAGAAATACTTTGATCGCGATGGCAGGAATCACGAAATACACCGTGAAACAGCCCACCGACCAGTAGGTGAGGCGATTGATTTCCACATTGGGCAACGCGTCGCCCGCGCCGGGTACCGGCCACGTGTCCGACAATCGACAATGTCGCGCGCTGCCCCACGTATCCAGAGCCGCATCCAGTCGACAGGCCCAGTGATTCAGACCCACCGCATCCAGTAATTTCACCGTCTCGGGATACCGATTCGACATGCCATAATATTCAAGCAACGTCAGAGACAACGCCACCGTAATAAAAACCACCACCACGTTGTAATCGACCGGCGGTGGATCAGGCTGAGCGTTCATGTGGTCGCGCGTTTCACGCTCGGCTGCATGGGCCGGATGCGTAAAAATGCGGTCGAACAGCAGTTTCAGGCGGGAAAGCAATGACACGCGACGACGCTCCAGCTCGGTGATGCACCCCACCATCTGGCGGGTAACCGCGCCCCTTTGCCCACCCCGGCGCGACTTGGCAAGCATTCGCCCCTCTCGGTTCGCTGTCGTCCGTTGCCGTTCGCGGCTAACGCAGGTAGTCAGGCGGCATTCTCTCTGGTGAACCCGGTGCCCTCATGTCGCGTGCGTCCGTTGCCTTTTGCGTGCTGCTGATGATGACGACACCGTCCTCGTTTTTGCGAGCGCAACAGCCAGAGTCTGACGCGTCCCCCGAGTCTGCCACCGCCCTGCCATCGCCTGTGTGCGCCGGCGCCGACCCCGAATTATGCGTTCGTGCCGAAGCCGGCTCGGAGCCGCTCGCACTTCAGGTCTCCAGAGCAGGTACGAGTCTGGACCTGCGCGCTCCCTCAGCCTTCTCGAGCGCTGCGCACGTTGAGGTAAGCGCGCTTCATGACCCCATGCCTTTGCAGGGCGGAGTTCGTGCCTGGCGTGTTCTTCTGTCTGAAGGGGACCGGTCGTTTGAGTGGCTTGTCGAAGAGCGTACCGGCTCATTTCAGCTGCTGTGGTACTCGGCTGGCGGCGAGAACCGCGAGCAGCTGCGGGCCGAAGACCTGGACGCAGACGGCGACGCTGAGATTCTGGTTGGCGTGCCGGTGGGGACAGCAGGGCGATGCGGCGACGCGCCACAGTGGTTGGCGCCGCGCGTGTACGATCCGCCTCGCGCGACGTTTCGACCGGTGAGTCTGCGCGTGGCCGCAACCGCTGCCGAGCCGCTGACGGCGGCGCCCGCAGCGTTACGCGACCAGTTTACAGACGACGCGACGCCTGTCTTCGTGTCGAGCGACGCGAGTGTGGGCCTGACGCAGTCGTGGGGGCCGCCGCCATCATCACTGACCGATGGCGATCCGGCGACTTCCTGGACTGAGGCCGCTGCCGGCAGTGGCGAGGGTCAGTTTGTGACCTTCCGCACGCTGCCGCAGATTGGCGTTCACGGTTTGCAGGTGGATACAGGAACCGAGCCGGGTGTGCGGCGCCTTCTGGTGCGCCTTCCCGGCGGACCCTCGTACGTGACCCCGGAGCTGCCGTCCGGTGCGAGCACGTGGGTTTTTCCGCAGTCCTGGTCGGGCTCATGCCTGCAGGTCGTGGTCCTTGAGGTCGCAGACGAGGCCGAGCACGCCACGCTTGCCGAGCTGAGCGTATTGACAGAGCTGGACCGACGCCCCGTGACGACAGCGCTCGATCTGTATGTGCTGCCCGCGTTGCTGCGTAGCACCACCCCCATGGAGCGCGCCATTCTGCAGGGCGTGGTGACTTCGGCGCAGGACGCTGCCCGTCCGGGGTTGTTGCAGGCCATCGCCGAGACCGAAGGGGATGACCAGGCGCTGCTGTTGGATACGCTGCTGCAGCTGGATGAGGGGCCCGATGCCGCGCTGTCGCTCTTTGACACGCTGGAGGTAGACGCCGCGGGCTATCGCCGCGTCGCCGCCGGGTGGCCAGCTGACCGTGCGCTGCCCGACGACTGGTTTGCGAGGCTTGCGCGTGCGACTCCGGCCCAACAATCGGGCTGGCTCATGCTCATGACGAGAGTACAGGCACAAATTCCCGTCGATGAACTGTTCGCAGTTCTGGATTTATCGTTCGAAGCGACTCGGCTGGCTTTCGCAGAGTATCTGACGGCGGTCGAATCACCGTCTCGGCTGCTGGCGTCTGGGCTGGCGGCCGGGCCTGACCCCGAGTGGCAGCGACTGCTGTATCGTACGTCATGGCGGCACGTTCGACATGGCCATGCCGGGCTGGATGCGACCGCGCTGCAGACGGTGCGAACCATGGCGACGACATCGACGGACGGTGCGGTGGCGCGCTATGCGGTGGCGCTGCTGGGCGAGGCGGGCGACGTCAGCGACGTGCCGCTTTTGCAGACGATGCTGTACGATGACCCCGAACCGGTCATGCGGCGGCAGGCAGCCGAAGCGCTTGCTGCGATGGCAGGACGTGAGGTCAGCGACGCGGCCGCGGTGTTCGAGGCCGCCATGGGCCATGAGGACCCCGGCGTGCGGCTGCATGCGGCATCGCTGGCAGCGCGCCACCGTGACCTGCTCGTGACGCAGGCCACGCTGCGCTCGCGGCTGGTCAACGAGACCTGGCCAGAGACCCGTCGACAGGTAGCGGGCGCGAGTCTGGCGCGTGCGCGAATCAGTGACGACGTCACCGCTGTGCTGGAGGTTCTGGCGACGTGGTCGGCATCGACAGCGTCCGCCGTGCTTCGGCAGCTTCCAACGGAAGCCGGGATGGTGCGCTGCGAGGATGTCGCGCAGGCGGCAGAGTCGCATGCCGACAGCGAACCTGTCTGGGTCGCGGCCGCCATCGCCATGGGATTCTGCGACGGTGACGTGGCGACGGGGTGGTTGCGCGCGCAGTGGACAGGTGGGCTGGCGAGCGCCCGTCTATCACAGGCCGCGCTGGAGTCTGCGGCCCTGCGAGGCGACGAAGATGCGATTGAACGCGGGCTGGCCCTGCTGCGGTCAACTGAACCGGAAGAGAGGCGCAACGGGGCGCTGGCGTTGCATCGCAGCCCCCGCGACGTTCGCGATGCGCTTCATGAAGCACTTCAACAAGAGACAGACCCCACGGTGACGCGGGCGCTTCGCACGGCGCTCGGGCTTGCCGCTTCGGACGACTCTACCTCTGTCCCCGAATGGTAGCGACCGCCCGCAGGGCTGCCCGGTTGCCATCGTTGACACAGTCGTTGATGCCCACGCCGCGCCAGGAGTTGCCCGCGAGTGTCAGCCCGTCGTGACGCGCCAGCAGGGCGTCAATCCGCGCCACGCGCTGCAGGTGGCCCATGTGATACTGCGGGATGGTGTTCTTCCAGAGCACCTGATGCACGACGTCGGGTGCATAACGAATGCCCATGACCGTGCGAAGCTCTCGCATGCAGAGCTCAAGCGCCTCGTCGTCGCTCATGTCCATGATGTCGGGGTCGAACGCGCCGCCCATCATGGCTCGCATGTGCTGAAAGCCGGTTGGCGCCTGATCGGGGAACACGGCCGACGACCACAGGCACCCGAGCGTTCGCACGCCCTGACCTCGGGGCACCAGAAATCCGAAGCCGTTCAGCGGGTGTACCCGTCGCTTGAAACCGAGGCCCAGCACGCGAATACCGGCAAACTTCACCGCCCGAAGTTCCGTGTTAAGTCGCGAATCGAGGTCGCCAAGCAGTGCTGCGGCGGCGTGTGCAGACGTCGCTACAATCAGCGCCTTGCAGGAAATCACGGCCTGCTGGGTCGTAACTTCCCAATGGCAAACACCGTTCGACACCTTTTTAATGCTACTGACCACATGTTGAAGCCGAATATGTTCAGCCATGAGCTCGCCCAGCCGTTCGGCAAGACGCCCCATTCCGGCGTTTCGGAAGCTGGTGAGTCGGCCTGAGGGGGCCTTACGGCCGTCGGCGCGC
>JAGWVZ010000388.1 GCA_018970625.1 Myxococcales bacterium
ACGTTTGCGAACGCATCGGACTCGCTGGCGCTTCGGATAGGTATGATGTTGGGGGTCCGGCCGTTTTACGATCGTCCTCGCGTGCTCATTGCCGGTGTGACCCGACAGGGGGATGACCTCGCGTTTCACCTCGACCTTCGGGCAAACGGGATTGACGCGCTCCCCTACGACGATGTCCCATGGGGAGCCACCTACGCTTTTCAGGCCATCCGTGGCCGAGTCGATAGCGAGCTCGAGGGTGTCCTTCTGGAGGCGCTGACCTCAAACGATGTGTTGCACACGCCGGAGTTTATGCAGACGGCACGCGCCGAGGATGCCTCGCTCCGAACCATCCATCTGGGTAACGTCAGTCGACTCACCGGTTCGGAATACTCCTCCGAAGCGCAGCGCCGGCTTACCAATGAAGTCACAAGTCAGGGATACGTCGCGGTAGCGCCCAGCCGACCGATCCAGTTTGGTAATGCCAATTTCATTCACTGGTGGCGAATCGAACCATCCACGGGAGCCATGTTGAGCGTCAGTGAAACAGGCATTCATCCGTCGTTCTCTGTTCTGACCGGCAGGAACGAACCCGATGCAAGCTCTACTGACCCGGCAACACTCGGACATCGGGTCCTGCAAGCCATTCTGGCCGCCGTCCAAACCAGCTTCTCGGTGGCACGAGGTTCAGCCTCCTGGGATGAGCTCGTCTGCACGGCTCGGTGTGAGACCCTCGATATGAGTTTCCTCCTCTGCGGCGGTGGTCGACCTGCCTTTGATGATGTGCTGGATCAGTGCCTCACCAGCACAGCGTTGGTCAACAGCAGCTTCATTGGGCAGAACGTGACATGCGCGTCTCAGGTTCAGAACTTCGTCTGCGGCGCAGAGGTTTTCGACGCCGTTTCGACCCGCCTCATTCAATTGACTTCTTCTCAATCCTATCTCGGTCCCTGGGATTCCCTCGCGCCCATCGTGATGACCAACTGCGCTTGTAACTAGTTGCCAACGGGACCGACCATCAGGGGACTGACTTAAGCTGGCAGCTCCCAAGCTACGACCCGCGTCGCTGCCCCAGCGCGTCATATCGCGCTATCTCCACAAAACGCTGAGTATCGGCATCGAATACGAACAGGGCTGCTTCACGGGCTTGGCCCTGTCTGACGCTGACCACGATGTGCCAGACACCCTCATGCCGCTCTCGCAGTTGCCCTGCATCGTCACGGAACAGCGCAGAATCAACGTCACCCGTAGAAAAATAGGCTTCGCCGTCCGGGTGGCTATGAAAAATCATCCGAGGGATGTCTCCATCTCGCAACGCACGGAACCACGGTTTCATGTCGGGTTCAAACCAATCGCTTCCGCCCCGAGGGTACCTCTCAGGGTCCTTCTCATGCAAAAGCTGCGCCCGATTCTGAGTGGGAAGAACAATCCAAACCCCATCCGTGGAGCGTTCGAACACAAAACCACACCCCTCGTGCGGCCACGCCGGCTCAACCACCCGATAAAGCTCAACGAGGAGTTCGATAGAAAGTGGCTTCAAATCAAGACTTTTCATCGAAATCCCAGGCATCGGCCCCTTCCTGCATAGCCGAGCCGGCGGCCCGCGAATTGCCTCCCGCGATCGCGGGGACAATGCTCAATTCGGCACCCTTCCGAAGCTCCGTGTCCAGGTCTTCAAGAAATCGAATATCCTCGTCGTCGGCGAAAAGATTAATAAAGCGCCGTACCTGGCCCTTCTCATCCACCAGCTGATCGGCCAGTGCCGGGTACGTTTCACGGATTTTGGAGATCACCTCACCGACCGTTTTGCCATCGATGTTCAGGGTCTCGTTTCCGGCAGCGAGCTTTCGCAGGGCGGTAGGGATTCGGACGATTACGCTCATTTGGGCTCCTTTTCGGTGAATACGCGTCCATGCAATCGGCGCATATCCTGTTACGAAGTCAGCGAGAATGACGGCGAGAATTATGCGTTTCGCATTGGGGACAGACAACACGATGCCTCAACACCAGACGCGTTCTGACGAGAACAACTCGGGGCGCTAGATTCGCAAAGCAAGCGGAGTCTGCTGATGAACATTGGCAAAGGCACAGCTTCAGGCTTCAGATCACGTAGGTAAAGTCAGATGAGCTGTTCCGCTTTACACCAAGTTGCTCACCTTTCATCGAGAGGTCACTCAGTGTCACAGCAGCCAGCACATGCTCAAACGAGGTCGCAACGTCCCGCCAAACGGCAGCCGTCACGCACTTCGAACTCACGGCGCACTTCTCTCGCACCTCAGCGTCAGTCGCGAAACAACAGGCGTGCTCCATCGGACCCTCCATCGCGCGCACTACGTCAAGAAGGCTCACCGACTCCGGGGACCGAACAAGAAAATAACCACCGTTAGGCCCCCGTTTGCTCCCTACAAGTCCAGCGCTCTTCAGGTCCTGAAAAATCTGTTCCAGAAATCTGGGCGGCACCTGTTCGCGCTCGGCGATCGCTTCCACCTTTGTGGGGCGTCCGTGGTTGTGGAACGTGATGTCGAAGAGCGCCCGGAGGGCGTAGATGGTCTTGGACGAAAATTTCATGACACCAACGGGACGCCAAAGAAGAGCCTGTTTCTTGACGGAACCAGTCAACAATCAAGCACTCATCGCCGTGATGTGCAAGCCTGCTGCCCAACCGCGACCCAATAGTCGCGCTCGATGAGTGGTCATTCTTTCCGACGTTCAGGACAGGGTTTCGACCGGCCAGAGTTCGTGTGCATGCCGCTGGCATTCGAACCATCCTGTCGGGTTCAGGAGTTCCCCGAACCGTGCTGCGGTCGCAAGCGCTCCACCGTCAGCGTCGCAAGTTGGGAATCGACGGGGTCGACTCGGACAAGTCCAAAGAATTCGCCCGATTCATCGGCTATGCGAGCCAACCGTGCCTCCCCTCGCAACCACTCTGGCGCAGGAATCGTGGGGCGTTTCCCTTGGGCGAGCCCACGGAGCGTCGAGCCATCCACCTGCTCGACAACGGGAATCTCCGAAAGAGCATCCCATGGCCTTAGGAGAGTTGCCCTCGCGCTTTCCTTTCCCATCTCCCGCCACACCTCGAGTGGGTGGCACTGCGAAAGATGAAACCGCCCGCTTTGAGTGCGCCGAAGCGACTGAAGGTGGGCCAGACAACCTTCGAGGCGTCCCAGATCTCGCGCGAGCGCCCGAATGTAGGTTCCCTTGCCCACATGCGCGACAAACGCCACGCCATCCGACGAAAGCTCGGACAAATCAAAGCGATGCACGACCACGTCGCGGGGCTGCATGTTCAGCACCTGTCCTGCACGGACACGCTCGTGGGCGCGTTTTCCATCTACGTGAATGGCGGACACAGAGGGTGGAATCTGTTGCGAATTGCCCAACAACGAGCTCGCCAGGGTTTGCAACTCGTCAATCGTTGTGACGGCTAGACGCCCAGATTCGATCGTAGGTTCTGAAGCAGCGTCATCACTTCTGGTTTCGAATCCGAATCGAATCCTTCCGTCGTACCACTTGTCGTCGGCTGTCAGGTACGGAACAAGCCGCGTTGCCCACCCAACGCACACGACCATGACGCCGGTCGCATCCGGATCCAGTGTTCCGCAGTGACCGACCGTCCTGGTACCCAGTACTCGCCCGAGCTTCCGAACTACCTCAAATGAGGTCATGCCAGCAGGTTTGTCTACCAGTGCGACGCCCGCAAGGTTTTCGTCAGTACCAGCGAGTTTGCTCATAGCGCTCCGTAGACCAGCGCGAAACTGGACTCCACGCTTTCAGCGACGACCTCTTCGTCGGCGTCAAACCAACCATTCGCAGCAAAGGCAGAACCCTTGATTCCCAGCGCAAACGCAACGGGTCGAACATCCAGATTGCCTCTGGAGCGAACAGCGAGGTGTGCGCGGCCTTCCTCGCGGTGAATTTGCCATGCGATTTCGACGCCGGCGATCGCGCGAGCCTGATTGACCAGCCCGTCGCAGGCATCGGGAGTGGCTCCTGCACGCACCAGCATGTCGGCGCTTACCACAAACCCCGCGAGACGCCCACACGGAGACAAGCGCAACCCGCGAAGGGCTTCTCCTTGAAGGCGCACGCGAGCGAGGGGTAAATTTTCATAAATCAGGCTGGTGAGAGCCCAGGCATCCACTCCCG
>JAGWVZ010000004.1 GCA_018970625.1 Myxococcales bacterium
GAACGACTCACTGGGTCACCCCGTGGGCGACGCCTTGCTGATTCAGTTCGCTCGTCGTCTGCGGCAATCCGTTGGCAAGGAAGCCTTTGTCGCGCGTCTGGCGGGCGACGAGTTTGTGGCCGTTCTGGAGCCGTGTTCAGGCCCCGACGAGGCGGCTGCCCTTGCACGTCGAATTGTCGAAGTCACCGAGGTCCCGTTCCTGATTCCGCCTCACGAACTGCAGGTCGGTGTTTCGATCGGCATCGCATTGCAGCACCACTACGAGAGCGCAGAAGACATTCTCCGCGATGCTGACCTGGGCATGTATCAGGCGAAGAAGGACCGCGCCGGCGATCGCGTGTCTTTCTTTGACCGTTCGTTGCAAGAGGTGGCGCTGGAGCGTCTGAGCATGGAGAACGGATTGAGGCACGCGCTGGAACGCGACGAGCTTCGGCTGCATTTTCAGCCCATCTTCGATATCCTGTCGGGCGAGGTATTCTCGTTCGAGGCCCTGATTCGTTGGCAGCACCCGGAACGAGGGTTGCTCGAACCCGCGGAGTTCCTGCAAATCGCCGAAGAGTCGTCGCTTGTCGTCCCGCTCGGGTGGTGGGTGATCGAGCAGGCGTGTGCGTTCGGGCGTCGCGCCATTGATGCGGCTCACCGGTCAGGCGTCATGCCACCCTCGATCAGCATGAACCTGTCGGCCCGGCAATTCGCGCAGGTGGATCTGATTGACCGACTGAACGAATCGCTGGTCCGTCATGGCCTGTCGCCTTCCGACCTGCGCCTTGAAATCACCGAGCAGCATTTTATCCGCGACAACGCCTTCGCTGCCGACAACATTGTACGCCTGCATGAGGCGGGCTTCGCGGTGGACATCGACGAGTTTGGCAACCGGTATTCGTCGCTCGCCCTGTTGATGCGAGTTCCGGTAGCGGCGTTGAAAGTGGACCGCTCCTTCGTTGCCGGTCTGCCGCACGACGAATCGTCGGCGCGTCTTGTGCGTGCCATGAAGCAGCTGGCAGCAGAGCCCGGCATGACGTTGATGATCGAAGGCATTGAGACGCCTGAGCAGCTGGCGTGGATGCGTCATGAGGGGTGTCGCTACCTGCAGGGGTATCTGCTATCGCAGCCCCTTGTGGAGCAGGACGCGCTTCGTCTGATGACGGACGCATTCCGGCTGGCGCTTCCGTGAATCTCTCTTGCCCGGCGCTGACGCGTGGTAGATCTCTCGACCCTCAATCCTCCTCAGCGCGAAGCTGCGTCTTATCTGGACGGCCCTGCGCTGGTGCTCGCGGGTGCAGGTTCGGGCAAGACGCGGGTGATTACCCACCGCATTGCCTGGCTGATTGCGCAGGGCGTGCGTCCGGAGAATATTCTTGGTGTCACGTTCACGAATAAGGCCGCTCGGGAGATGCGCGAGCGGGTAGGGCATCTTCTGGAGCCCGGCGCCGCGCGGAAGGTGAACCTGCACACCTTTCATGCGCTGGGGGCCGAGATTCTGCGGCATGACATCGACAGGGCGGGATATCGTAAGCCGTTTTCGATCGTGGACGACTCCGACCAGTTTCGGGTGCTGAAGGGAGTGCTCGCCGAGTTGAATCTGGGTGGCACCGGCGCGAACGAAGGCGATATGTTGGCGTTGTTTTCAAAGGCGAAAAACAACTATTGCACGCCGGCGCAGCTGCCCGAAGCGCGATTTAATCCGGAAGTGCGCCGGGCCGACCGCATTTTTCATCTGTATAACGCGCAGCTTCGAAATCTGGGCGCGGTGGATTTTGATGATCTGTTATTGCTGCCCACAAGGCTTCTGGAGGAGCACTCTGATTTGCAGACCCGGTACCGGCTGAAATACCGGTATATCATGGTCGACGAGTATCAGGACACAAACCCGTTGCAGCTCAGGATGCTACAGCAGCTGGTAGGTCCGCCGCACTACAACCTGATGGTGGTCGGGGACGATGACCAGTCCATTTATGCGTTTCGCGGAGCCGTATCGGACTATATCCTCCGCTTTGAAGAATTTTTTCCTGGTACGAAGGTCATCGCGCTGGAGCAGAATTATCGCTCTGTGGGCTCCATTCTGGACGCTGCGAACGCGGTTATCTCGAAGAATACCGTGCGAAGGGCAAAGACGCTGTGGAGCACGCTCGGAAGCGGCAAGCCGGTTGAGTCGATTCGCTTTGAGAGTGATGTCACCGAGGCCGACTATATTGCGCGCCGTATTCTGGGCGAAGCCGCTCACCAGAACCGGCCTTTTCATGATTTTGCGATTCTGTTCCGGGTTAATCCGCAGGCGCGTGTCATGGAAGAGGCACTGAAGCACCATCGTGTGCCGTATCGTCTGGTGGGTGGCACGTCACTGTTTGACCGAAAAGAGGTCCGTGACGTCACCGCTTACCTGAGCCTGCTGGTCAACCCGGCCGATGAGCTCGCCCTGCGCCGCATCATCAATTATCCCACGCGCGGCATTGGTACCACGACGCAGGAGCAGCTGAACCGACGTGCTCACGAGGAGAACCTTTCGCTGGCTGCGGTCGTTGAGGACGTGGTGCAGGCGAAATCCGTTTCGGGCAAAGCGGCAGAAGGGCTCCGCTCGCTGCATGAGCTCCTGACCCGGTATCGAGACCGCCTTCGAGGGACGCCACCCGATGGACTGGTGGCTCTGCTGACTGACTACATCGCCGATATTGGCATCGCTGCGGCAATTCGCGCGCACGAAACCAACGCCAATATTGCCCGGGTGCGCTGGAGCATCGTGGAAGAGACCATTCGTGGCGCCGGACGCATGGAGTTTGGCGACACGGCACGCAAGCGTCTGGAAGACTATGTGGAGCGCATCTCGCTGGATCCGGCGAGCGCCACCGACGACCCGGATGAGCAGAAGAACCGTGTCACACTGATGACGCTGCATTCCAGCAAGGGACTCGAGTTTCCGATTGTGTTCATGATTGGCATGAACGAGGGCGGTCTGCCGCACTCGCGCGCGCTCGAAGAAAAAAACGGCATCCCGGAAGAGCGTCGGCTGTGTTACGTGGGAATGACACGCGCCCGTGAGCACCTTATCCTGACGCGACCGCGCACGGCCATCAAACGGAATGAACGCCTTGCGCTGAAGCCGTCTCGTTTTCTGACGGAGATCCCCAAACACCTGCTGCAGTCGTTTGTGTCGAAAGAGACCGAAGCCGAAGACCGTAGGCAGAATGAAATCAATGCGGAAGGCTTTGCTGCCCTACGCGCCCTTCTGAATGGCGACGAATCGTCGAAACCGTTCCAAAAGCCCTGAACGCCATGTCCGCCTCGTCCCGTCATCCCGTCCGACTGTCACGCCGTCACCTGATTTGGGCGATGGCGGCAGCCGGTACCGCCGCCCTGTGCCCTCGTATGGGCCACGCGTTCGGCGAAGCGGACGTGCTGACGCTGGGTGTGCTTCGCCACGCGGGCAGCACGTGGAACCCACGCCCAACGGCGTTGCGGCGCCTGATGATGGAGGTCGAGATGACGACCTCGATTCTGGTGGCGTCCGAGGCGGCCGAGGTGGACCCCGTCACCGAAGACCTGTTCGCGTACCCGTTGCTGGTGCTTGCTGGCGACCGCGGCTTTGACGCGTTCAGTGACGAGGCACGCGCGGCGATTCGTACGTGGCTGAGCGCGGGCGGTACGCTGTTTGTGGACTCCAGCGAGGGGCGAATGGACGGTGAATTTGACGCGTCGGTGCGAAGGGAAATCGAGGAATTTGCGCCCGGAGGAACCTTGCAGGAGGTCCCGGTCGACCATGTGTTATTCAAGTCGTTTTATCTGGTCCCGCAGTCGTCGGGTCGAAATCTGGTTTCGAATCAGGTGCTTGGCGTGACGCTCGATGAGCGGCTGGCCATTGTCTATAGCCATAATGACCACATGGGCGCGTGGGCGCGCGATAATTTTGGCGCGTGGGAATATCCGACTCACCCGGGAGGAGACGACCAGCGCGAGATGGCGATGCGGTTCGGGGTCAATCTGGTCATGTACGCGATGTGTCTGGATTATAAGGCGGATCAGGTGCACGTACCCTTTATTCTTCAGCGCCGTCGCTGGCAGGTCGGGCCCTGATGAGTTGGCTTCCCGGCGGCTTTAACGAAGGCGACCTCCTCTTTGTTGGTGACTGGAGCCGCGGCGCGGTGCTGCTGTTTGTAACGCTGGCTGTGGGCGTTCTGGCGCTGACCTGGCTGGATGTACGCGAGCTGCGTCGGAGCCGCGGGGTGACGCTGGTGGGTCTGCGTGCCTGCACACTCGCGCTGGCGATTGCGTTGCTTCTGGAGCCGGCGATTGAGCTGCGGCAGGTGACCCGGGTGCGCAATCAGGTGCCTGTGCTGGTGGACGTGTCGGGCAGCATGAACCTGCCGCTGGGGCAGGGCGGTGGTACGCGCTGGGATGTGGTGCGTGATTCGTTGCGTGAGCTGGCGCAGGAGTGGACCGCTGACGATCCGGACCACGTATTCGAGTATGTCGCCGTATCGGACTCGCCGTTGTCGACGACGAGTGAGGAGCTTGTGGCGGAGGGGCTGTTGCCGACCGGCTCCCGGACACGACTGCTGGACGCGCTGACCGACCTGGACGCGCGCTACACGCGGGCCGAGCTCGGCGGTATCGTGCTGATGTCGGACGGGATCGACAATGATGAGCTGGGTGGTCGCGTTCGGCGGGGTGATCCGCTCGACGCCGAGACGCTGTCGCTGCTGACGCGCATCGGGGTACCGATTCATACGGTGGCGGTGGCACCGGATGACTCGTTGACCGATCTGGCGGTCGCGCGCGTGCTGCACGACGAGTTTGCGTTCGTGCGCAACGCGGTGAACGTGAACGTGGACATTCGGAATACGGGTTATGTGGACGGTACGGTGCAGGTGGTGCTGCGTCGCGAAGGGCAGGTGTTGCAGACCCGCACCGTCACGCTGAACGGCGACGCGACCGTGTATCCGCTGGAATTTGAGTTTGTGCCGGAATTGCTTGGAAAGGAGATTTATTCGGTTGAGCTGCAGCCGCTGGCGGGCGATGCAGTGGCCGAGAATAATCGGCAGTTCTTTGTGCTGAACATCATTCGGGATCGAATTCGGGTGTTGCAGGTGGTGGGTCGTCCGTCGTGGGATGTGCGTTTTCTGCGGCAGTTATTGAAGGGGAATCCAAACGTTGACCTGATTTCATTCTTCATTTTACGGACCGCCGACGACATGATGCGGGCCGCGAATGATGAAATGTCACTGATTCCTTTTCCGACGGACGAGTTATTTGATCGGCAATTGCCATCGTTCGACCTGGTCATTTTTCACAATTTCACGTTCGAGCCGTATAACATGCGGCAATACCTGCCGGACGTTCGTGACTATGTCATGGGCGGCGGTGGATTTGTGATGATTGGCGGCGATCAGTCGTTTTCGGTGGGCGGGTACGCGAGCACCGAAATTGCGGATATTCTGCCGGTTCGACTTCCGGGGGGGCGCTCCGAGACGACGCTGGTGGACACAGGATTGTTCAGGCCGGTGTTGACCGAGGCAGGGCAGCGGCATCCGATGACACGGCTGGCGTTTGACCGCGCCGAAAACCGCACCCTGTGGGAGTCGCTTCCCGAGATGCACGGTACGAACCTGGTGCTTGAGCCGATGGACGGCGCGACGGTGCTGGCGACGCACCCTTCCCGGCAGGTGAACGGTGAGCCCATGCCGGTGGTCACGGTCTCGGACATGGGACGGGGTCGCACGATGGCGATGACGTTTGACGGCGCCTGGCGCTGGAACTTTGAGTACGTGGGAGAAGGCGGTAGCAGCCGACCCTATTCGACGTTCTGGAACGCGGCGATCCGTTGGTTGATTCGTGATCCCGAGCTGAACCTCGTGCAGGTGGAATTGCCTGACGAGACGGTTGCGCCGGGTTCCGAGCTACAGGGGCAGGTGCGCATGTTCGGCGTCGACTATCGGCCGGCGGCGCAGACGGCGGGCACGCTGACCATTCGTCGGCGAGACCTGGAGCAATTGGGGACCGATGCGGGTACGGTGGTGCACACGCAGCCGTTCGTAACCGATGATCGTGGTCGATTCGACATTCGCTGGCCGGTGGTGGAAGCGGGCGCGTACGTGGTAGAGGCGACCGCCGAGATCGAAGAGGGCACTCCACTGTCGGACACCGAGGTGTTTCTGGCGATCGCGGAGTCGATGGAGCTGCGCGAGATTGAGCCGCGCAACGACCTGTTGCGTGCCTTGTCCGAAGCGACAGGTGGGCGCCATCTTCAGCTGCCAGACGATACGGTGTCGCGGTTACCGCTGCAGGAAGCGCGAATCGAGCAGGTGAACCGCAGGCGGGTGGTGCAGGTGTGGTCATCCCCGCTGGTGCTGGTCGTGCTCGCCGCCCTGCTGGCGCTGGAGTGGAGCCTTCGTCGTCGTTGGGGTCGGCTGTAGAAGGGGTTCAGGAGGGTTGCCACATCGGGGGCGAACCGAGTATACCGCCGCGCGCCTCCTGTACGTCTGCCCGGAATTTTTGTGCAAGGTTCGTCGCTGCCTGTGTTGTCGTCCGAAAAATGGGACGCTTTCTTCAAGGAACTGGATCTGGTCGGTCGAGAGGCGCGTGAGGCGGTCGGTGACGAGGACTTTCGGCACCTGCGGCGTCTGGAGCGGATCGGGCGTCTTGCATCGCTGGTCGGTTATGCGACCGCGTGGATCGTACCGAACCCGCTCTCGATGTGGCTGATCAGTCAGGGCATTATGACGCGCTGGTTGCTGATGCATCACATCGGGCATCAGGCCTACGACAATATTCCGGGAATTCCCGCGCGTTACACCAGCGCGCACTTCGGTATTCAGCGGCGGCGCTGGCTGGACTGGCCCGACTGGATGCTGCCCGAGGCATGGAATTACGAACACAACCGGCTGCACCACTTTAACCTGAACGAGACGCACGACCCCGACCTCGTGCAGCGAAACTCGGAGTGGCTGCGCCAGATGAAGTTGCCTCGCTCGGTTGCGTGGTCGCTGGTGATTGGCCTGATGGTGTCGTGGAAGTGGTTTTACTACGCACCCAGCACGCTGGCCGAGCTGCGTAACCGGCAGGCACAGGTGACGAATCGACGGGTACGGCCACAGGCAGGGCGGCCGTCCGATTCGGCTGTGGGTGCGCCGGTCTCTGAAGAGGACGCCCGCGTTCGGGCGAAGTCGCGTACGCTGATGAGCTGGGACGTGTGGAAGACCTGCCTGATTCCGTATTCGCTGTTGCGGTTTGGTGTGATCCCGGCGTTGTTTTTGCCGTTGGGTGTATGGGCATGGGCCTCGGTGCTGGTGAATTCGATCGTCGCCGAGCTCATTACCAACGTGCACACGTTTATCGTGATTGTGCCCAACCATGCCGGCCACGACATGCCGTTCTTTCGCGAACCCACGCGCTCGTGGCGAGAATATCAGGTGCGCCAGATTCTCGGGTCGGTGAATTACCGAACCGGCGGCGATGTGAACGACTTTCATCACATGTGGCTGAACTACCAGATTGAGCACCACGTGTGGCCCAAGCTGACCATGCTGGGTTATCAGCGGGTGCAACCGAAGCTGAAGGCGCTGTGCGACACCTACGGGGTGCCGTACATTCAGCAGAGCGTATGGACGCGGTTGCGTCGCACCTTCGAGGTCATGCTCGGCGACAACGCCATGCCGGACGTCGCCGGCCAGGTGGTCGTGACCGACGCTGCAACCGTGGCCGTGCCCGGCGGAGTTGATGACGCGCCGGCGACGCTGGTCTCGGACCGGTCGCCCGAGCTGGCGTTGGCGTAAGCAGCGGGCACGGCGGTGTACACCCTGCCGATAGCGGCGGGGCGAAGGCGGTCGTTTGGCAGAGAGCGCAGCGGCTGTTCGCGCTGGCCATGGGCGTGACAAGCCGCAATCGTGCGGTGCAGCGCAGCCGTCGTTGCAGACATGCGGCAATGTGGCTAGAGCGCGGCGGTCGTACCGATTGCCCGCCTCGTGTCTCCTGCCCACCCCGATGGATCATGACCGCCGACGTCACTGCACTGCCTACGATTCAGCTCTTCGACACGATGTCGGGAACAAAGCGAGCGCTGGTCCCCGTAACGCCTGGTCATGTGGGGCTGTATGTGTGTGGGGTCACGGTGTACGATCTGACGCATATTGGTCATGCGCGGGTGTTTCTGTCGTTCGACTTTATTACGCGTTATTTGCGCCACCGTGGGTACGAAGTCACCTACGTGCGCAATCACACCGACGTGGACGACAAGATTATCAAGCGGGCGAATGAGCGGAACATGGACCCGATCGCGCTGGCTCAGGAGTTTATTGAGGCGCTCGACTCGGATATGGGGCGGCTGGGAATTCTGAAGCCGACCGTGGAGCCACGCGTATCAACGCACATGCCGCAGATTGTGGGCCTGGTGGAAACCCTCGTCGAAAAGGGGCATGCCTACGCAGTAGACGGCGATGTCTATTACGCAGTGGATAGTTTTCCGGAATATGGGAAATTGTCGGGGACGAAAATTGAGGACCTGAGGGCTGGCGAGCGGGTCGCGATTGACGAGCGAAAGAAGAACCCTGCTGATTTTGCGTTATGGAAATCAGCAAAGCCGGGTGAACCCACGTGGGCAAGCCCCTGGGGTCCCGGGCGTCCGGGATGGCACATTGAGTGCTCGGCCATGTCGCACACCCATCTGGGAGCACATTTCGATATCCACGGCGGCGGAAAAGACCTTGTATTTCCGCACCATGAAAATGAAATCGCGCAGAGCGAAGGTGCCCATGGCGGCTGCTACGCAGCCAACTGGATGCATATCGGGCTGGTCAATGTGGACGGCGAAAAAATGTCGAAATCGCTCGGCAATTTCTGGACGGTCCGCGATGTGCTTGAGAACTTCCACCCGCAGGCAATTCGCTATTTTATGCTGTCGGCACATTATCGTAAGCCGATCAGTTATTCGCAGACCAACCTGGAGCTTGCAGGTCAGCGCGCCGATTATCTGTATCGCACACGGTTGCAGCTGCAGGGCATGCTTGCCTCGTTGCCCGAAGTGCCTGCCGCAGACACGGATTACACGAGGCCGCTCTTCGATGGCCTGTACGCGGGCATGGACGACGACTTTAATTCTCCGGTTGCGCTCGCGGTGATCGCCGACGCCGCCCGCAAGACCAACGAGCTGCTCGTGACGAAGAAGCTCGGCAAGCGACTCGATGTGCAGGCGCAGCTGGCTGCTCTGGGTGCTTTCTTTGACGCCGTCAAAGACATCTTTGGCCTGCTCGAGGGCGATCTGGCTTCCACCATCGCTGACCTTCGTGCCCTGCAGGCGCGCCGTCTGGAAATCGACACTGACGAAGTTGCCCGGTTGCTGGTCGAACGCACCAACGCCCGCGCCGCAAAGGATTACGTCGCCGCCGACGAAGTAAGAAAGAAGCTCGCCGACATGCACGTCGACGTCATGGACACCCCCGAAGGCACCGACTGGCGGATTGTTTCGCCGCTGCTGGAAAGTGAGGGCGAGCTGTCGGTCGAGGACTGAGTCAGCGTAGCGCCGCCCGGGTTATTGTGACCACCCGGGAATCCACTGATCACGCTGACGAAGCTCGCGCCAGTGCAGGGTCACCTTACGCCCTGTCAGAATGGCCTGCAGCGTGACCATGCCGGAACGGCTGGCAAATTCGACGCACTGCCAGTGACACTCGCGATCGAGCGGATGAGTCGCGCTCCACTTGCTACCCGGAAGTCGGGTAGGGTGTTGAGGGAAGGGGGTCCTGTGCGCGGGTTGTGAACCGGGCGAGGGTTCGATGCGTCCATCGTGGCCCAGGGCAGGGCGGTCGTCTGGCGCAGGTTTGGCGTTTGAATCAGGCACGGGTTCACCTCGAGCGCAGTGGACGCATGGATCAAAGAGTACGTGAGTGCCCGGGAAGGTGCGCACGTGTTGTCATTTTGGGTCGGGACGGCCCACGCGATGTCGTGATTCAGAGTCGGCGACCCGCACGCGGTTTCGTGCGCAAGGTGAACAGGTTACCGGAGCACCGGCTTACGCGCGAAGCCTGCTTGCGGCCGCGGTCAGGCGGGGGTACAACGGCGAGGTTCGCCGATGGATGGAGTGTCTGCATGATGAAGCAATTTGGATCGGTAGTGCTGGTGTGGAGCCTTGTTTCTGCGTCGTTGCCCGTATCGGGCCGGGCGTGGGCAGACGATGCCGACGAGGTGCCAGCCGGCAATACGGCGACCGAAGAGACGACCGATGATTCCGCCGGGGTGCAGGCCGATGAACAGCCGTCCGTGCAGGAGACCGTGGCCGAGGAGCCGCGCCGGGCCGGAAACGCTGACGTGTGGACGCTGGTGGGTATCGCGGGTGCGTCGGCAGGTGGCTCTGTCGCTTATTTTCTGGCGTCAGCAAACAGCAATCAGGAGCTGGACGCGCTGGAAGGTGAGCTGCTGTTTACGCGCAACGAGCGCATTCGCCTGAACGACAAGGCGCAGGCTGAGCAAAATCTGGGCATCATTCTGGCGGGCGTGAGCGTAGCGGCCACCATCGGTGCCACCGTGCTCGGCATCCACCGCGGCCGCGACGGCGAAGAAGTGACCCTGACCCCGGTCGCCGCCCCCGGCCTCGTGTCGCTGCAGCTGAGCGGTCGGTTCTAGCGAACGGCCGCGAGGGCGGCAGCGGAGTCAAAAACCCGCACGCACCGCGTCGGCGTCCGAAATACTCACTGCGCAACGGAACCCGAAATGGTGGAAAGGGTCGTTGTCGGGTTCGTGGCGCCGGCGGTGCCAGCCGGCGGCATGGTCGCCGCGCCAGTACCAGGAACCGCCTTTCACGACCCGAAAATGGCGGTTCTCGCACTCGTCGGCGCCTGCGCACGGCCCCTGCGGATTGACGCCGGCGCAGGCCTCACCGCACTCGGCATAATCGCGCGTCCACCAGTCGGCGACCCACTCTTCGACATTACCGGTCATGTCGTACAGCCCAAATCGGCCCGCCGGACGGGAACGGACCGGCTGAATACGTCCCCGGTCGGGTGTGTCGCTCGGCTGAGGAATGCCACAGCTGCGGCCGCGGTCGTCTTCGAGCACAGCGAGGTCGCAGCTGGGTTCTTCGTTGCCCCACGCGTACCATTCACCATCTGGTCCGCGGGCTGCGGCCTCCCATTCGGCTTCTGTGGGCAGCCGTTTGCCGAGCGCGTTGCAATAGTCGCGTGCGTGAAACCAGCTCACGCCCGTCATGGGTTGTTCGTCGCCCGAGAACCCCCGGTAAAGCGGGCGCGTGAGTTCGCACGCACCTGCCCGCACGCAGGCCATGTACGCGGCGAACGTGACTTCGGTTTCGTCGATGTAAAAACCGTCCAGCCAGACGCGAGCTGCCGGCGCGGCCATGGGATGCAGGTCACGTGGCTGCCCCATCTGTTCGCAGCCGTGCGAATCGTCATCCAGTCCGCGCACATACCAGGCGGGCGGCACACAGTGCATGCCGGTGGGCGCCGCTTCGCAGGGAGCCGCATTACCGCCCGCTGGTGCGGGTTCGACGACCGCGCCGACAGGCAGGGCGGCGGTTGAACCCTCGTTGGCGATCGGTGCAGACGCTTCCGTGGGGTCGGCCTGGGCGGCCGTTGGTTCGGCACCCGAGCCATTTTCGGGCGCGGCCTCCGGGTTTCTGCCGCCCTGTACATTTCCCGTGGAACCCGGTTCCGCAGCAACGGCCGCAACCGATTCGGCTGGTTCGGGAGCTGGTTGTGCTGCGGGTGTACACGCTACAGAGCCGAGTACGAACCACAGGCACAGGCGGGTGGGTCGAAGCAACGGGCGGGTCAGGTGCATTCAGTAGCCCGTGAGCGAAAAATGCATGATGTCGCGGGTGCTGCCCGAGATCTCGCCGCCCCACTGCCAGCCCACCGTGCCGGTGAACGCACGATAGACGACGCTGTCTCGCGTGATGCTGGTGCGAGGGCGGCTGTCGGGGTTCCAATGGCCGCCGACGCCGAGCGTACAGCCGGCGATGCCGGAGACGGTGAGCTCGCGCAGGTTGCAGTCGCGATACAGGCCGTTGTCGTCGGCGTTGATGTCGATGGCGGTGCCGTAGGAGTGGTTCGAGAGTTCCTGTCGCATATCGTCGCGCACGGCGCCGCGTGTGCGGCCGGGGCGATAGGCGACGAGCTCGTTGATCTCGAATTCGCCCGATGCGACGATCTCGCGGAGCGCGGCTTCGACGTTGGCCCGGTGGGCCCAGCAGACACGAATGTCACCGACGCCGTCGATGCCCAGGCCAGCGACGTCGATGGGTTCCTGGTCTTCGGAGCAGACGGTGCAGCGGGGGTCCTGCGGGTCGCGCTCGTCACCTTCGACCTCGTCGTATGGTTTGCTGACGGTGCGGTGGTTGACGGCGCGGCGCTGGCTGACGCTCCAGTTGTACATGTCGTAGGTGCAGGTGACCGGTTGTGCGCGCTGCAGTGGCTGGTCGAGCGTGGGCTGCGCGTTGGCGGTGTGACACGCCGAAGCGAGCGTCGCCATGGCGAGTGCAAGCAGCGTTGCCGAATATAGGGGGGTTCTCATGTAGCGACCCGGGGTCAGAGTTCGCCGGCAGCGAGGATCTCGCCGATGGCGCGAGCGGCGCTGTTGAGCGACGAGCGTCCGGGATAACCGGCGAGTGTCACGATCCATGCCTGGCTGGAGCCGCGGACGTACACGTACACGTTGTCGCTGTACCAGTCGCCTGCGAAACCGGCTTTGTGAAAGAAGACGACGTCGTCACGGTCAAGACCGGCGGCGAGCCCCTCGACGACCTCCATGCCACGGCTGCGGTCGGTGGCGAGTGTCTGCCGGATAAACCGAAGTCCGGCGGGCGACAGTCGGAACGTCTCGCGCTCGGGCAGCTGCTCCTGCAGCATGAGCCTTCGCATGCACTCGGCGAGGTCATCGAGCGAGGTGCAGGCGGCGCCGTCACAGTTGGGGCTTGCGGTACCGGTGCGGGCGGCAATGACTTCGCTCTGTCCACCTTCAGTGATGGTAATGCGAGGGGAGTTTCGGAGTGACGCGGCCTCGCCCATATTCATCCAGCGCGAGGTTTCATAGGCTCGGCGAATGGCGGAGTGCGAGAACCCGTTTCGCGACGAGAAAAATCGGGTATTCAGCTCGTCGTGGCCGGTGAAAATGACGAGAAAATTATGGGCAATATTATCGCTGGGGCCCAGCGCGTCGGTAATTAATTCGCGGAGAGTAAAGGTGTGATTTCCGCCGCGCCCATGAAAAGTGACGGTCGCATTGTGCGTAAAGCCCATGGATTCGGCCTTCTGCAACGCGGCGATCGCCGAATAGAGCTTGATGGTGGACGCAGCGTTCCAGTTGGTGAAATCGTCGCCGGTGTTGTTGTAGTCGTACGACTGCTGGCTGACGATTTGTCGGTTGGCATCAAAGGTAATCGAGATGACAGCGGCTTTGAATTGCGACGGGGCACGGAAACCGTGCTGGCGCATCAACGATGCCAGATCGCCGCCGCTGCGGACCGCCGGGGCACGCTGCACCGAGGAGTTACGCACTTCGACGGGCGTGCCCGTACAATCAGGGGGAATCAGCAGCGGGTCGCCGGCGCGAATGTGGTCAGAGGTCAGGCTGTTCGCGGTCATGACCTCGCCCACGCTGCAACCATTTCGCAGCGCAATGCCGCCGAGGGTATCGCCGGGCTGAATGATGTACGTGCCTTCGGGCACCGGCTGGGCGGCGGCCCCGCTGCCTTCGCCCGAGGAGCCGCTACAGGCGGGAATCTGCAGGGTGTCGCCGGCAAAGATGGAGTCGTCAGCCAGGTTGTTGGCGACCATGAGCTCCGAGACGGTGCAGCCGGTGAGCGCCGCAATGGTTTCCAGATACTCGCCAGGTTGAATCACGTGCAGATTGCCCTCGGCGGCCACTGCCTCGGCCACGGGTTCACTGGACGGCTCAGGCGGCGGAATGATGAGCACCTGCCCGGGGCGTACCAGATCGCTGGTGAGCTGGTTGGCCTCCATAATTCGTTCGTAGGGCACACCGTAGCGGCCCCCGATAATCCAGAGGGACTCGCCGTCCTGTACCGTATAGAGTTGCGGCTGCGCCGAACCTTCTTCGCTCCCGGGAACGGACGACGACGCTTCGGCGATGGCCTGACCCGAGCCGGGCTCAGGGGCCGACCCCTCGTGCGCCGCCAGTTCAGGCGGCCGTGTCGAACCGGCTTCTGCGACGACCCGGGGTTCGCCACCGACCAGCAGCGTAATCACGAGGAGCAGGGCCACGAGGATGCCGGAACCGATCATGGCAGGCGCATGTGACCTGATCGAAGGGATGTCGTGGGGTTCCGGGCTGGACAAATTGCAAGTCTCTGGCAAAGAAGGCGCGCTCGCATTGCTGCTCTGTAACGACGCTTTGTAACGGTTTTCAACATGTCTCTGCTTCGGGCCTCGGGTTTCTGTCGCCGTTCTCTGGCGCTTTCGGCGATTTGTGTCGTATTTATGGGGGCTTGCACGACATCGTCCTCACCGCTGGGGGGCAGCGGCGAAGGCTCGGTTCAGGGCGACACGGCGGTTGCGCAGGGTTCCGGGGCAGGGCGCGCTGCCGATTCAGCCCCGGGTGCGGCCGAGGCGTCTGCGCCCGCCGATGGCAGCGACGGTTCGGGCGCGGCTGCTGGTGCGAACGCGGGTGCTGGTTCAGCCGACCGCCCTGCCAGCGCTGATCAGGGCCCGGCGAACCAGATTGAAGGTGTGGGCGTGACAGCGGCTGACATTCTGCTGCCGGACGGCACGATTCGACCGCTCACCGAAGCGCAGCTCGCTATTTTTCTGGGGTTTGCCGAGGATGCCGAGCCCGAGGTGCTGGATACCGTGATGGAGGAGAACGAGGGACAGCACTTTTTGTATTCGGACGAGCTGCACCTGTATAATTTTCAGCCGCGCATGGCTGACCTGGGGGGCATGTACGTGGGCGTGGGTTCCGATCAGGCCTACCTGTTCATGGGCTGGCAGCGGCCGACGATAGCGGTGCTCGCCGACTATGATCCGTGGATTTCTGCGTTGCACCGCTCGTATCTGGCATTTTTCGAGCGTTCTGAGGACCGCGCAGCGTTTCGCGCGTGGTGGAGCCCGGATTCGTCGGAGCTGGCGCAACAGACGCTGCGCGAAGAATATGCCGATCGCGCCGATCTGGACTTGATTCTGTCGGTGTATCGGACGGCGCGCGGCAAGGTGAATCGGCGGCTGGGCGAGATTTCCCGCATGGGCAGTATCACACCCACGTTTATGTCGGACGACGCCCAGTTTCAGTATGTGCGGCAGCTGATTCTGGCAGGACGCGTTCGCCCCATGGTCGGCAATCTGCTGGATAGCCCCGGCTATATCAATATCGGTGACGCCGCACGGCGGCTCGGCGTTCCCGTTCGCAATGTGTACACGTCAAACGCCGAGGATTACTGGGGATACTCGGCGCAGTTCCGCGATAATATGCGTGCGCTGCCTTTTGACGAGCAGTCGATCATCACCCGTACGCGCGCCACCAAGCCGCGCAATCAGGATTATCGCTACCAGCAACAGCCGGCGTTGAACTTTGTGCGCTGGCTGGATTCTGGCACGCGCAGCTGCCGCACCATGTGGGGCTACGCCTCGGTGCGTGAAGACGAGTTTCCGATCACCTGGTTTACCGAAGAGCCTGAAGTGGCCGCGGTGGACGGAAGCGGCGTGAACGAATAAGCGGCAGGACAGGGCGGCGGCAAGCCCTGCCTGATGCGCTACGAATGAGAATCCGAGCGGTTTGGCGCTGCGGTTTGTATCCTGAAAATGCGCGATGCATCTTTGCCCCTGAACTGTTGTGCGATGTCCGGTGTCGGCTCGCTGCAACCCTGACGAGCGTTGTGTCATGAATGCTGAACTAACGGGCCCCCAGTGGGGTTTACTGCTGGTCAATCTCGGAACGCCTGACTCGCCCGGTACGTCGGATGTGCGGCGGTACCTGCGCGAGTTTCTGTCCGATCCGCGTGTGCTCGATATCAACCCTGCGTTGCGCTCGTTTCTGCTGAACGTGGTGATTCTGCCGACGCGACCGGCCCGCTCGGGTGCGGCTTATCGCCGTGTCTGGACCGATCGTGGTTCGCCGCTGCTGTTTCACACGCTGGATCTGGCGCAGAAGGTCAGAAAGCGGTTGAGGGGCGTTCAGGTTGAGGTGGCGATGCGTTATCAGTCGCCGTCGATTGGCGCAGCCCTCGAGAAGTTTCGTAGCGCGGGCATCGACCGCATTGTCGTATTGCCCCTGTTCCCGCAGTACTCGTCGGCGGCGTTTGGTTCGGCGGTCGAGAAGGTCTGGGTAGAAGCTGCAAAGCGGTGGAACACGCCTTCCTTGCATATCGTCGAGGCTTTTTATGAGCATCCGGCGTTTATTGAGTCCTTTCGGCAGGTTTCGAAGCCGATTCTGGATGATCTGAAGCCCGATCGCGTGCTGTTCAGCTATCACGGGGTGCCCGAGCGGCATGTGCGAAAGAGTGACGAGACGCCACGTCAGACGCATTGTCTGGCGAGCGGTTCCTGCTGCGACGCCATTACGCTGGCCAACCGCAACTGCTATCGGGCTCAGTGCTTTGCGACTACGCGCGCGCTGGCGGCCGCGCTGGGTCTGACACCCGACCAGTACGAGGTGACGTTTCAGAGCCGACTGGGCCGGGATCCGTGGATCAAACCCTACACCGACGTCCGCATTGAACAGATGGCGAAGGAAGGGGTGCGACGGCTGGCAGTGTTTAGCCCGGCCTTTGTGGCGGATTGCCTGGAGACCATCGAAGAGATCGGCATGGAGGGAGCGCACGAGTTCAAGGAGGCCGGCGGCGAGGAGCTTCGCCTGATTCCGTCGCTGAACAGCGAGGATGTGTGGGCCGATGCGGTGACGACGATCGCGCTCGAGAATGCGCCCACAGCGTGGACGGGAGCGGTTGCGCGCTGAGCGGTCAGGGCGGATCGATGCCCTGCTCGCGCCGGGCCCGCAGGCAATACGGATCGCCAGGTTGAACATTGCGACAGGCACGCGGTCGCAGGTCGTAAATGCTGCACCCTACCTGTCGGCCCAGCTCGCCCTGCAATGCGCCGCAACGCTGCTCGTCGCCGTCGAGTCGCAGGTGCCATTCCCCATGTTCGTTGCGCACCGCCCAGGTTCGGAGAGCGTCGATGTTGCGACGAAGGGCGATGTCCCGATCGGTGACCTGCACGTAATCCCGGTAGTTTGACTTACGATTTTCGGAGGGATTACAGCAACATGCCCCACAGCTTACGCAGTCATCCTGCACGAGTCGGCGCGGCCTGACGGGCGTTTCGCTCATGGCCTACGCGGGGGAAATCGTCTGACGGTTGGCGATCAGCAGTCGGTGCCCCAGCCATGCCGCTGCGAATATGCCGAGCCCGAGCAGCGGCAGCAGATCGCTCAGGGCAAGGCGCGTTCCTTCCTCGGGGGTGAGCACGCCAACGACCTTGATACCGATTACGCTGACGCAAGTGGCGACATAGAAACCGGGCAGCCAGGGGTACAGCATGGCACGATAGGGGCGCTCGGCATCGGGACGTCGGGCGCGCAACAGAAACAGCGAGACGACGGTAAGCCCGCCAATCAGGAGCATGGCGATGCTGGTGAGCGCGTACAGCTGATCGAAGGTGCCGCTGACAATCAGGATACCGGCGAGCAGGGTCTGCATGACGAGTGCTCGGGCCGGAGTGCCGGTTCGTCGGGACACCGAGCCCAGATTGCGAGCGATGGCGCCGTCGTGCGCCATCGCCATGGCGATGCGTGCACCGCCGAGGATGGTGCCATTCAGCGACCCGACGAGGGCCATGGCGATAAGGCCCGTCACGACGAGCGTGGCGGCCGTTCCACCATAGGCGTTGGCGATCGCGGTGCCGACCTCGAAGCTCTGCTCAATGCCTCCCATGCCCAGGGCGGCCACAAATCCGGCGCACATGACGACGTACAGCACGGTGACGAGGACGGTGCCACCGACGAGGGCGAGCGGGATATTGCGCGATGGGTTTGCGACTTCGCCGCCCACGTATCCGATGGCGTTCCAGCCCGAATAGGCAAAGTAAATGGCGAGTGTGGCCTGGGTCATCGCGACATACCAGGGGCCGGTGGTGAGGTCGGCGGCGCGGGGCGAGGGGATGGCCTCGGGGTGTTGCCCCGAGACGAGAATGACGATGGATGCGAGCGCAAAGAGCGCCAGCGGGATGACCGTGACGAGCACCTGAACCAGCGCCGAGACACGAGCGCCCAGGACGTTGATGACGGTGAAAACCGTAACGAGGGCGATGGCGGCCAGCTGCGTGCCGGTGACGGGTAGAGTCAGCCCGCCGATGGTCAACTGCGGTGTGAGGTCGGGGGCGCCGACCGGCGCCAGCAGCGTGGGCAGCTGGTACTGGCAGACAGCGACGGCGAGGGTGGCGATAGAGCCGGTAAAGACGCCCGCGAAGAGCACCCAGCCACAGGCGAATGACACGGACTTACCGAATGACTCGCGCAGGAAAACGTAGTCGCCGCCTGCCCGGGGAAACATCGTTCCGAGCTCGGCATAGGCCACAGCGCCTGCGAGTGCGATCAGACCGCCCAGAAACCAGGCCAGCAGAAAGAGGCCCGGGGTATGGAGCATCTGCGCGACCTCATAGGGGGTCAGGAAGATGCCGATACCCAGCATGGAGCCGGTGACAATGGCAAAGGCGCCAAGCGTGCCGACAACCCTGTGCTCGGTGGGTGGTTGGAGAGGGAGGTTACTCATGCAATCATTCACATGCCTGAATGTTCATTCGGTAGAACAGGAGTTCCAGTCATCGTCGGACGTTTGTGCATGCGGCGAGCGCAGGGATGGCTGGTCAATGAGCGCGGCGGCATCGATGAGAACCTGGCGCATGGCGCTGGCGCTGCGCAGCGAAATCATGTGATCTCGCAGGTGGTCTTCGCCGGCTGAGTCCCGAAAATACCAGAGGGCGTGTTTGCGGAAGTCGAGGCAGGTTTTGACCTCGCCAAAGCACTCCAGATAGAGGTCAAAGTGCCGCAGAATCATGGCGGCGACAATTTCGGGCGTACGGTCAACCCGTCGGGTATTTCCGTCGAGCCAGGAGCGAATTTCGCGAAATACCCAGGGATTTCCCAGGCAGCCGCGCGCGACCATGACGGCGTCACAGCCTGTTTCGCGGAACATGCGCTCGGCTGACTGGTGGCATTTTACATCGCCATTTCCGATGACTGGAATCGACAGCGCTCGTTTTACATCGGCAATAATTCCGAGGTCGGCGTGCGTATTGTACATGTCAGAGCGGGTGCGGCCGTGAATGGTGATGGCGGCAGCCCCGGCGTCCTGCATGGTGAGGGCGAAATCGACGGCGCTTGTTTCTTCCCAGCCGGCTCGCATTTTCACGGTGACCGGAATGTCTACCGCCCTGCACATCTGGCGCACGATATCGGCGGCCCGCTGGGGTTCACGCAATAGCGCGGCGCCTTTTCCGGTGCGGACGATTTTCTTCATGGGGCAGCCCATGTTGATATCGACAGCGTCTGCACCGGCGCGTTGCAGCAGGGCGGCTGCCTGTGCCATTTCGGTGGGCTCGGCGCCAAATAGTTGTACCGAGACAGGGTGTTCGTCGGGTTGCAGATCGACAAACCGCCAGCTGCGGATGTCGTTGTCGATGATGCCCCGGGCGCTCACCATTTCGGTCATGACGAGGGCGGCGCCTTCCTCACGGCAGAGCTTGCGGAACGGCGGATTGGTGACAGCTGCCATAGGCGCCAGAATGAGTGGCGCGGGCAGGGTCAGGTTGCCGATGGCGAGCATGCGAGATTCGGGGCAAAGGCGGCGGCGTCAGACGTGAGAGGGACAAGGGCGAGCCGCTCCACGCGCGGGCGCGGCTTTGCCGTGATGCACCGTGGGCGTCAATCAATTTCCCGTCGTTCGGTGACCTGCCAGCGGCGCAGAATGGGCTCGTACTCCCAGCTCTCTTCCCAGGTGACCTCGTCGACGCGGGTGCTGGGTAACTGGTACGACTGAATCCAGACGGTGACGCGGGCGTGGGTGCGGTCGTCCCAGATGACGTTCTGAATTTCGAACTCGGTGACCTGATAATCGTCTCCAAGCTCTTCATGCGCACCCAGAAAATCCTGACGGTCTTCTTCCTGTATGAAGTTCGAGGCTTCGTTGAACCTTCCCCAGCGCATATGGCCGTGAAACTCGTCAAGCCTGGACTGAAAGGTGGCAGTAGGTGACTGCGGCGAGCCGCAGGCGACCAGCACCAGGGAAAACCCCAGAAGCACAGCAAGACGCATGAGAGACCGTGGGCAGAATGTGACCAACGCACGGTGGAGTACCGCAAGCCACATCGGACGTCTAATTTTCGCGGGCCCGCACGGCTTCACGATAGGCGTCGACGTTGCGAGAGTGTTCGGCAAGCGAGCTGGCGAAGCGGTGACGTCGGGAGCCGTCCCCGACGGCGACGAAATAAAGCGCGCGCGCATCGTCCGCGTGGTTTAGCACCGCCTCGATAGACGCGCGGCCCGGCGAATTGACCGGTGTCGGCGGCAGGCCGTCGTGGGTGTAGGTGCTCCAGCGGTTGCTGGCGTCGCGGCAGGCGGTCGGGGTGGCCGGTTGCCCATACAGCTCGGGGGTGTACGTGCAGGTCGGGTCGGACTGCATGCGCATGTCGGCGCGGAGGCGATTCAGGAAGACGCGCGCGATCAGTGCGCGCTCGTCTGCGACAGCCGCTTCGGCCTCGACAAGGCTGGCGAGCGCCATGAGCTCATGGACGTCGACTCCCCAATCGTTTTGCAGGGCGGCAGCCTGTTCAGGGTATTGCTGCAATAACGCTGTCACGGTCTGTGTCGCTTCCGAAACCAGTCGTTCCACGACCTGCTCCGGCGGAGTGTCTGGAAAAAACTCGTAAGTGTCCGGGAAGAGCCAGCCCTCGGCATCGACCGAGGCTAGGTTCTGCACCATGACCGAGCGTGCCTCGACGGCCTGAAGAAAGGCATCGCGGTCGCAGACGCCAGCTTCGGCGAGCAGGTCGGCCACTTCCCATCGCGTGAGGCCTTCCCGCAGGGTCACCCGGAGCCCTTGTCGCTGCG
The DNA here is from genome assembly GCA_018970625.1 of Myxococcales bacterium. Next base: position 21,058 of record JAGWVZ010000004.1, read on the forward strand.
GAGCGCGGCACAACTCACGCGCAAGGTCCGCAGCCGTCGCACCGGCCAGCAGTCGGTGCTCGCCAGCCTTCAGGCACGCCCCGGTCTGCTGTTGTCGCAGCCACGCACTCAGGCGTGTTGTTTCGGTGATGATTTGCTGATCGCGTAGCGATTGCAGCAGGCCTGGCAGGGTGCTGCCCGGCTCGACGGTGAAGGTGGTATCGGCTGCGACGACAACTGCATCCCCGTAGTTTTGTACCCAGGAGCGCAGCTGCCATAAACCTGCGACGATGGCAGCCACCAGCAGGGCGACCGAGAGTGCCACAATCCACAGCCGACTCATGAACGCTCGTCGGTGATGGGTTTTTGCAGGCGAGACTCAAATGCCCGACGGGCTGGTGAGTCCAGCCAGGCCTGTAGAATCAGCACGGCTGCGGCCTGGTCGAGTACCTCTTTTCTACGGTCGCGTCGCAGGTCATTGGCCAGCAGGCTGCGCTCGGCCTGAGCCGAGGACAGGCGTTCGTCCCACTCGAGCACGGGCACCTGGGTCGCTTGTGTGAGCACCCGGGTAAAATTACGGGTGCGGCGCACCGCGGGACCTTCTTTGCCTGTCATATCGACGGGAAGCCCAACCACAATCGCTACCGCAGCGTTCTGTACCACCAGCTGGGCGATGCGCTCGCAAGCGGCCTGAACGTCGGCGCCCGCGACGGTCTCCACGGGTGATGCGAGACGTCCGGTCGCGTCGCTGAGCGCGACTCCGATGCGGCGAGTGCCTGTGTCTAGCCCAAGGACTCTCATGGGCGTGCTCACTAGCTGGGAATTGTGTGATGTCGCAAGCGGGTGTTGCCAAAAATTTGCGTCGAGAGATCGGGCATGATCTTATGCACCGTTGACTGAGGGATCGATATTTAAGTGCCTGAAATTACAGGCTTTGAAATTTTGACGGCTCGTGTCTGCAGCCTATGTTCGGGGCGGTGATCCACGGTGTTCCGCTGCTCCGAGGTGTTTGTGGCTGTTCTGAATTCCCGTCCCTCTTCATCGCGTTCTGCCGGTGTTGTGCGTGCGCCTTTGCCCGTTAGTGAGCAGGCGCCGTCGCCGTTCCTGAAGTGGGCTGGCGGCAAGACGCGACTGATTTCGCAGTTCGCGCCCCATTTTCCCGAATCCTTCAACCGTTACCATGAGCCATTTCTGGGCGGTGGTGCGGTGTTTTTTCATTTGCAGCCTGCGCAGGCGTCGCTCAGCGACCTGAATGGTCGTCTGGTGGAGTGTTATCGGGTGATTCGCGATACACCAGCGGCGCTGATGGAGAAGCTGGACGAGCATCGTCGTCGGCACAACCATCAGTATTTTTACGAGGCGCGCACGCGCTTTAATCAGGCCCGGGGCATGACCCCCGTGGACCGTGCGGCGCTGTTCATTTATCTGAACAAGACGTGTTTCAACGGGCTGTATCGCGAGAACTCCCGTGGTGAGTTCAATGTTCCCGTCGGGAGTTATACCGACCCCGCCGTGTATGATGAGAGCCTTCTATTGTCGGTCTCTCGCGCGCTTGCGGGGGTGGACATTCATAACGAAGGGTTTGAAGGCGTGCTTTCGCGCGCCGAGCGCGGCGACCTTGTGTATTTTGACCCGCCCTATGTTCCCGTGTCGGCGACCAGCTCGTTTACGTCATACACCGGGGCCGGGTTTGATGCGTCGTTGCAGGAGCGTCTGGCGAAGGTGTTTGACGAGCTCAGCCGCCGCGGCGCGTACGTGATGCTGAGCAACAGCGACGCTCCGCTGGTTCGGGACTTGTATGCCGGCTGGCGCGTGGTGGATATTCGTGCGCCCCGGTCGATTAACTCCCGGGGTACGGGTCGCGGCGATGTGGGCGAGGTGCTGGTGTGCAGCTGGTGAACGCGCAGGGACGAGCATAACGGTCGGCGCAGCCATCAGCGTACTACCGCCCTGCAGAACGTTCGTGCGACACAGAGGCCCAGGTGGTGGGACAAAAACGAAACAACCCGGCCGTGGCCGGGTTGCCTATCAGGTTAGCGCTTCAGCACAGCGGCTGAGCGCCGCACTTATCAGAGGCCCGAGGCGATGGACGGGGGCACCATGACAGCGTTCACGAGGTGAATGTAGCCGTTGCTGACCTCGAGGTCGGTGTCGGTGATGCCAACGCCTTCGATGGAGGGCACGGTGGAGGAGAGGTTCACGGTGGCCGACTCGCCGCTAAGCATGGTCACTTCACCGTTGGTAAGGCCGGACGACTGCACGCGGCCGGCCACCACATGGTACGTCAGCACGGTGGTGAGTCCGTCGAAGGCCAGCAGGTCGGTGATGGAGCCGCCGAAGAGCGTGTCGGCAAGCGCCTGAATGGCAGCGTTGTCGGGCGCGAACAGGGTCAGGTTGTCGCCGGCGAGCGCGTCGCCAAGACCCTCTGCACCAACCGCTGCGACCAGCGAGCTGTAGTCGGGGTGGAAGCCGAGCAAGCCGGGGATGTTGGCGGGGAGAATGACGCTGTCAATCGCGTGGATGACGCCGTTGGTGCCGACGACATCGGTGACGACGATGTTGGCGTCGTTGATGGCCAGGCCGGTTTCGGTGGGCGCCACAACCGACGTCAGACCGCTCAGCATGGACACGAAGGACGGTGCGATGGCGGTAGCGTCTTCTGCGCGAACTTCACCGCTCAACACGTGATAGGTGAGGATAGCGCCGAGGTCTTCGCGAGCCAGCAGCTCCTCGGGGGTTGCGCCCAGCGCAGCGAGCAGGTCGGCGAAGGCGTCGTTGGTGGGTGCGAACACCGTGAAGGTGCCGTCCGTGAGTGCGCTGGCCAGGCCTGCTTCCACAACTGCTGCGACGAGGGTCGAGAAGTTGGGGTTGTAGATGGCCAGGTCGACGATGTTGGCGGGCAGCAGGACGCTGTCAACGACGTGGATAATGCCGTTGGTGCCGACGATATCGGTGATGACAACGCTGGCGTCGTTCACATTCAGGCCGCCACCTTCAGCTGGCGAGAGCGCTGCCGAGAAGCCCGAGAGGGTGG
>JAGWVZ010000389.1 GCA_018970625.1 Myxococcales bacterium
TCCGCGCTTCGGGCGGCCTACGACGTCAATCCCACGCAGATCGACGAAGCCATGGTGCGCCTCACCGACTGGGCGCGAGACGGCTATCAGGCCGAGTCTGGCGTGGACACGTTCTACGAGACCGCCACCGAACAGAGCCGCGCCGACGCCGTCGCCACCATGATTTTCAATCAGTGGCTCAAGGAGGTCGTGCGGCTGGCGCTCGGCGACGAACCCATTGAGCTGGCTTTTGCGCCATCGCCCAACGAGATTCGTCTGCGGACCCTGCGCCTGATGGTCAATCACCGCGGCGCGGATGGCGGAGACGCCATCGCCGGCTGGAACCCCGACACGCAGGAGTCCGCCCTCTGGGATGTTCTGGGTACGGACCGCGTCGAGACCTCGAACGAGATCATCGTGCAGGCGCTGACCGATGCGCTGGCGACCCTCTCGGGACCCGACCGCGGACCCGACAAGGGAGGCTTTGAGACCACCGACATGAGCGCGTGGTTGTGGGGACTGCGACATCAGGTTCGGTTCCGTTCCCTGCTGGTGGACTATGCGGGCGACAGCCCGATTGTGGAGATTGTCGCCGGCGATTTTGCCATCAACACCAGCGTACTGCCACTGGCGGAGTCGTACAGCGAAGGCGACCCTCGTCAGCGCCTGACGTGGTTTCCGCGGCACGGCGATTTATTTGCGGTGGACGCGCCCAATTATCAGCTGATTTCGGATAATTATTATTATTCGTCGGGTCCGGTCATGCGCATGGTCATTTCGTTGAACAATGGCGTTACCGAAGGCCGCAATATTCTCCCCGGTGGACAGTCGGGACGTATGGAATCAGAGCACTTTGCCGACCAGTGCGCGCTCTGGCTGGGCAACGACACGGTTCCCATGCGGCTGGACGTCGAGCAGGTCGTCGAAGGCGCCACGGGGCGTGAATTCTATTCGGGACAGTAACCCGCAGCCGGTACCGAACCCGGGTACCGCCGTTTCAGTCCGACGCCAGATTGCGAAACCGCACGTGAAGATGGTCGGCGTGACCTGACTCATGCCGAATAATGGCACGTCCGCCTCCGCGATTGGGGTACTCGAACCACTCGGCGAGCTGCTCGTCGGTGGCACCTCGCTCGCGGGCGTACTCATACAGCGGCTGCTGCAGGTCGTAGTCCACAAACAGGTATTCCACGACGCCCTGCTCAATCCAGGTGCGAAACAGGTACCATTGCAGGCGAACATCGAGTTCGTGCGGCTCGACCGTCTGCCAGTCGCTCAGGTCATCGACGCCCAGACGGTAGTAGGTAATGTCGGCGTCGAGGCCGTTCTGATGGCTGGCGTGCGGACTCATGCGCCCACCGCGAGCGAAGGACAGGTCATGAATCATGACGTCCGGCACCTCGACGTACCGGGCCACGACGCGCGCAATGCCATTGCGAATCGAGGCGACCGTCGCCGGGGTTCCGAAAGCGCGCTCGGCGTTGCGCACGCGGTAGCCGGTGCCCTCTTCGAGCTGCACACCCCCGCGAAGTCGACCGCGATTCGGCGAACCGGTGCTCCCAGACCCGGATGCCTCCACATAGATCACCAGCTCCTGACCAATCCGAAGGCGATCCAGATTGGCCCGGCGGTTCCAGCGTTGCAGGTCGGCCAGTGAGAACCCGTTGCGGCGGGCGATGGTGGTGGCCGTGTCGCCGCTTCGGACGGTGTAGGTCGAACGCTCGCGTTCGCTGCCCGAGGACGAGGAGGACGACGAGCCCGACGTGCGAATGGTGAGCACCTGCCCGATGTCCAGACGGTCACTGTCGAGGCCATTCCAGCGGCGAATGTCCTCGACCGAAACATCGTATTCCTCGGCGATCTCGCTGAGTGTATCGCCGGGTGCCACCTCGTACCGAATGCGCCCGACCAGCTCGAGCGCGTCGTCGGCCCCAGGCGCTTCGGGAAATGTCACGCCGCCCTGCCAGGGGGTATCCAGCGCGAGCTGCGGGGAAAAGCCGGGCACGAGCGGCGCACCTTCAGCGTTTTCCGAAATGGATTCAAGCACTTGACCGTCAACCCATTCGGCTTGCACCAGCGCAGGCACCAGCATGCCAGAGAGAGTCAACGCAACGAGGGTCTTGTTCATGTGGGCACCAGTTCAAAAACAGACCGTGCCCGATACCATCGAGAGCACTGCCGTGCCAGCGGTTTTCGTCGCCGGGGTGCGACGACGGGTGTCAACGTGAGGCCTCGGAGCGAAACTCCATGACGTCACCAAAGCGAGCGCTGCGAGGGTGCCGCTGCTCGAAAATCAGCTGTTGCTCTTCTTCCCAGCCGGTCTGGTTGGTGTTGTAGTCGCGCACGCGCTGAATGGATTCAAGGGTTCGCTCGGTCCATTCATTTTCGGCCCCAATCCGGTAGCACATGGCAAGGTTGTTCTCATAGACGTTCATGGCGCGGTCGAGCGAGGGCTGAATGAGCTCACGCAGCTCTTCAAAATAGACCTCCCGGTGCAGCGCATCAAAGTCGGACGGCATTTCGCAGGCCAGAATATCAAAATAGAAGTCCTCGTACATCTGGCCGACCATAAACCCAGCGGCGGGCGCCCAGTAGGGGTGTCCGGTGCGAACCGCGTCCACATACGAAGACTCGGCGCGCTCAAAGAGCTGCCCTTTATCGACCAGATCCTGCGTGATTTGTTCCTGCGGCAATACCAGTCGAATGTCGCTGAACAATTCGTGATAAACGCGGCCGAGCCCGAAGTGACTGCGGGCAATCAGCGCGTGGCCGGGTGCAAGCGGTTCCTGCGATTCGGGCGAAGACGAAGGGTTCCAGGCCTGCAGGGCGTTACTGTTCAGGTCGATGGCGCGTTGAAAATGGCTGGCGGCGTCAGACAAGCGGCGCATTTCGAGCAGCGCAGAGCCTGAGCGCACATGTGCCTCGACGCGGTCCAGGTGGGTGACCGTGGACCGAATCAGGATCTGATCCATGAGCGGCAGAATGTCAGACCAGCGAGACTGCGCGAAGCGAATCTCGGCGAGCCGGAAACGCGACCAGATGCCGTCTTCGGAGTGCGGCCAGTTTTGAATGACCACTTCGTAATGGGTCGCCGCTTCATCGATGCGGTCGAGCGCTTCGAGCGCGAGCCCGGTATTGTAATGGGTGACCGGGAGGAAGGACGGGTCGTCAAAGTTGTCGAGGATGAGGGTGTACAGGCGCAGCGCGTTCTCGTTGTCGCCAGCGCGCAAATAATCGTTGGCCTCGGTGAAGAGCAGCGGCAGGTCGTAGGCGACGGTGCTGACGGTGCCATCTTCGTGAACGGTGCCGCGCACCAGCACTGGCTCGAAGTCGTACTCGGCGACGATGGGCTCGGACACCGGTTCAGGCGGGAGGGTGTCCACGACGGCGACGCGCGCTGCGCAGGCGGTCAAAAGAGACGGGAGCAGCACCATGAGCGCAACGCCCTGCAAAGTGTGCGAGACAAGGCGACGAACGTGATGCCGGGGACGTGCAGGTGTGCGAATCATCGGACAGCTCGGGTGAAGGTTCATCCAGACGCCATGGTGAGTCACGTGAGGTATCGTATTGGTGACGACCCAACAATGGACACCTGACATACGCACCCGTTCCCGAAACGGTCTGTGCAGGGCGATTTTGGGCTATCGCCGGGCCGGTGTGGCTGCGAGCAGGTCCTGTCGCAGCTGTTCCAGAAGCTCCAGGTTGTGCACATCGCCGGCGTGCAGGGGAATGGCGAGCACGGCTGACGGGGCGACCTCTGCGGCGAGGTCGGCGCACACCTGCCGGTCGCGCAGGGCCAGCACGTCCCATTCATGGGCGTTGTGCACCAGTTTTCGGGCGAGACGTTCCAGCGTGGCCCGCCCTTCGATGGCGGCGCCTTCGATCGCCATGAGCGCGTCGACCACTGCGGGGATGTCGTCGGTGTCGGCGCCGTCAAAGGTTCGTCGTACGCGATTGACGATGAGAGCGCCGAGTCGAACGCGCAGGGTTCCGAGATGCCGCCGGAAGTAGAGCGCTTCGCGGACGGTCATGGGATCGGGGCTGGTGATGATGAGAAACGCGGTAGAGGGGTCGGCAAAAAGCTCGGCGGTGGCGCGCGTTCGGGCATGAAAGCCTTCAAACAGGGTCGAGAAATGCACC
>JAGWVZ010000390.1 GCA_018970625.1 Myxococcales bacterium
CCCATGGACGATATCCTGGTCGAGTTCGTCACCGATCGTGCATTCTCCGCGCTCGACGTCCTGCTGCAGGATCCCCCAAGCGTGCCTGAATGGTCCCCCTCGGTCGCCGTTGACCTCTGGTGTTCGATGGTATCCGCAGCGTCTTCCTTTGGCCATGCGTGGTGGTCCATCCGAGACACGAAGGAGGAAGGCGACTTCTGGTCGTTTACGACACCGGCGTCCGGGGTTGCTGCACTGCGAAGTGTAGCCGCAGAGTTCGACGTCTTCTTGTCGCCGGATTCATTGTTTGGAGACGACGAACTGCAGGTCAGATTCGAGTCCGCCGACCTCTTCGGCTACAATCGTGACCTCAGCGTGGCGATAGTGGATGACTCACCTAGCTTTTTGGAACCAGACGATGTGCGCGCATCGCTATCCCAAGGGCAAAGTCAGGCGTGGATCGACTGGCTCGAGGGCCTGCCACCCGTCGTCTCACCTGCGGTAACGGTGTCGCTGACGAGCGAGGAGTACTATGCCGCAAACATTGAGCCGTACGTTTCGGGAAGACAACGGCACGCGCGCCGACGTTCCGCCCTCCCCTCCTCCACCGAAGGTGTCCTTGATGATCTGAGAACCAGAGGCGTCGATTGGGCGAACGAGCGCGTTCATCAAGTGCTGGCTGAACCCGGGGTGCTCCCATCGGAGTTCGACCCTGAAGAAAACCCGAGCGATGGCGCTGTTCTGCGGGACCTCTTCGCCATGGAACGTCTCCTCAAGCTGGGCACAAGCGACGAAGCCCAGGCACTGCTGGACGTACCGTTGCAACCCTACCGCAGCGCACGCGACGTCGTGGCACGAGGCGTGAGTGCATTGGAGACCGCACTGGGACCCGACCGGCAAGCGTCCGCTCGCCGCATTTACCGGCGCGCGCAAAAAGTCGTCGCCGAATCCAATGTGATTGCCCACACGTACGCCGACGCATCCCGGGCCATGGACCCGCAGTCGGCCATCGGCGCCTCTGGGCCAAACGACCTTCGTTCCCGCTCGCCCTATCTGCGTGCTGTCTCTGCGCCCTCCAGGCTCGCGGTTGGGTTTCTTCAGTCCGAATTGCCCGCTTGGACACGCTCTTCCGGCGGCGCTTGCTCGCATTGCGAAAGCGCACTGTCGCCAGCTGCCTACCTGGTAGACTTGGCCTCTGAGCTTCGGAAACTGCCCGCTCCCGGAAACACGAATCTGTGGGAAGTGCTGACCGCGCGGCGAGAGGACCTGCTGGCCATTCCGCTATCGTGTGATGCCACAAACCAGCTGGTCCCCTATGTCGGCTTGGTCGACGATGTGCTGACGTCCTTTGCGCTGACCAATGGCGTCTCGATCGACCCGGCGTCACCGTCAGCAGGGCTCTATTGGAATGGGTTGCCGCTCCACGAGTGGCAAGTCCTGCTTGCGGGAGATCCCGGTGCGGCAGGAGCAGCCGGTTGGCACCTGCTGGAGTCGATGTCGGAGGCCACCTCGATGGTCGCTCCGACCGCGGAGGCTGCATTCTTTGCGGGCGCCAACACAGGCGGCGTCATTTCGTTCGCGCGATACACCGCAACGGCGACATCCAGCGGAGACCGCGACAAGATCTTGCGTGCCGCTGGATGGCGATTGGGCCTGGATGCGAACGGCTTGGAGCGACAGTTAGGCGTCATGTGCCTGGCCTCGACCGCAGCTCCATCCGTTTCGGATTGGTTTCTGTCGTCCACATTGAGTTTCCCAGAGGGCGTGGAGATTCGGTACGCCCTCTCGCTGCTGAATATCGAGTGGTCGGAGTTGGTGGAGTTGCTTACCACGCCATCTCTGCGACCGTACTTCCAGGTGGATCCTCGAACGACATTGTCACCCATTGGCGTTCCCACCATCGCCGATGCCGAGCGTTCCATCCTCCGATATCGCCAGAATCCTGCCTCTGACTTCGGAGATTGCACGGCCTCCGCCTTGAACATCCTCATCCGTTGGGTTCGGTTCCAGCGGTTCTGCGGTTGGTCCCACGACGAAATGGATAGGCTCCAGACCGCATTGTCCCGCGCCCTCAGCGGATTCAGTGTTCAGAGTCAAACCATCGGCAAAGAGTTTATCGTCGCCGCAGCGCTGACCGAAGAAGCAAAGTCACGCTTCGGCGTGTCGCATCCCGATGCCGTTGCGTGGGTGATGGGGCCAGAGCACGCAGATGATGCTGCACCCGTCGACAAGCGGGTACGCATGGTCACGAGTTGGCTCAACGCGATCGGACTCCCGCTGGGAGAGGAGAGTGTGGATGAGTTGTCGGTCGTGCAGCGTATCGCAACTTACTTCAAGGTCAGCATTGACGCGGTGCGTGCGATTGCCCGTCACGCCCCGGAGGGGGAGAATCCCGTCCATTTCTCGGTTCACTACCTGTGGCTGAATCGATGGCTTGGCGGAAACCCCAGCGAATCGCGCGTCAAGCTGGTCGCGATGTGCAACGACCTGGCGTTTCACTCACGCACGCGTACGCTATGGGATGCCGCGGCGCCAGCGTTCCCCATCGTCGCGGAGTGGATGGAACGGCCGCTCATCGATGAGCCCCACGCCTACGTCAACCAGACGTCGTTCACCACGCTGGTGGATTCCTTCGTGGCGACGGCGACAGGGTTCGTCGCCGGCTCCAGCCTGGATGAGGCTGAGAACGAGGCCGTGGCGGTCCCAAGCTTCCATCTTGGACTTCCGGCAACGCTTTCGCATCCGCTGGCACATCTGGCGATAGCCGCCCTCGCGCAAACGTTGGAGGTGGAGCCGGCGATGGTTCTGCACTGGACCCGACTCCACACCCTCGCGCGCTCGGGCTCGACGCCACCGGTTGCCGTGGGGTCTACTCCCGTCGGGAACCTGTTCCGTGCACCCGTTGGTTCTGGTACCGAGTCGTGGCTGACGCGACTTCAGACGCGCGTCAGGTCCAAGTCAGAAGACGCCGGGAATCCCCTCTTTGAAGATGACGCGGTCGTTCTGACGGATGCCGAACGAAATTCTCTGGCGCAGCTCTTTCGACTCATCCAGTTGGGAAAAGCGCTTGCCTGGACCGTTTCGGATGCGGAGGGGTTTGCCGTCGCGCATGGCCTCCTGCGTCTAGACGAACCGGCCCCGGTGGAACCGGAGACGTTGACGCTGCCCACCAGTCACGGGATTCTCTCGATCGCCAGTGTGCTCGAACTCAGCCATTCTGTCCCCGAGACCCCAGAAGACACCATCGCGCGCGCACGGGAGGCCGTCGTTGGATTGGGCAATTTGCGACGCTTGTGTGATTGGAACAAAGCGTTGGCGCCGAACGATCCGAGCTCGGTTCATCACCCATTGACCTGGCTGTCGGGAAGCGTCGTGCTTTCCGATCCGGATACGAACCCGGTCGCTGCACGCACCGAACAAATTCAAGCTGCGTTGTTCGCCGCCGATGAATCCTTCGCTGCGTTGAACGTGAGTTTACGGTTTTACTATGCCGTGGCGCTCGCGCTCAACCAACCTGGCAACTTACCCGCCCTGTCGGTGGCGGACACGTTCCTACTCAGCACAAGCACCATCGGCAGCAATGTGCCTTTGGACGTGTCGACAGAGAGTCGTCAACGACTGCAAGAACGCCTTGCCACGAATCACCCATGGATGATCGCATACCGCCACTTGCCACGTTGGCGAAGTGAACGACGCAACATGGCCCATGTGGCAGAGCTCTTGCGCAAGTCGATTGGCGAAGATCTTTCCGAACTCTGGGACGCAGACTGGGTATACGGGAAGATTTTGCTCGACCCCCTGATGACCGACTGCAAAGACACGTCGATCGTGCAGGCGGCCTTGCTCAGCATCCAGTTGTTTGTCCACCGCGTCCTCCTGGGTCTCGAGTACTCGGAAGCCTCGCCCGCCGTTCGACTGAACGTCACGGAAGAATTTCGGCAGAAGTGGACGTGGCTGAAGCAGTACCGGGTCTGGGAAGCGAACCGCCGGGTCTTCTTCTTCCCTGAAAACTATCTGTTGCCAGAACTTCGCAGCGGCAAGTCTAAAGCCTTCACCGAGTTGGAAGACAGTCTCCTTGGTGAGGACCTGACCGACGCGGGGGTCCGCGAGCTTGTGGCGACCTACCTTCGCGCGACTG
>JAGWVZ010000391.1 GCA_018970625.1 Myxococcales bacterium
CCTGCGAGCTCATGCCCGAGCTGCTCATCCGACATTTGACGAATCTCTGCTGCCTTCGACATCGAACCGACCCCTCAACCCTGTAAACTGCCAAGATCCATCAGATCTCCGGACGGCGACCGACCAGTCGGACCCGAACCGGAAGCTTGTGAGCGACGCGGCTGAAACAACTCTTCGCTGTTTCGTGAGTCACACCACCCAACTCAAACATCACCGTACCGGGCTTCACTATCGCAACCCAGCGATCCGGCTCACCCTTGCCCTTACCCATTCGAGTCTCCAGGGGCCTTGCGGTCACCGGCTTCTGAGGGAAGATGCGAATGAAAACCCGACCCTCTCCGCGAACATACTGATTCGCAGCGATGCGGCACGCCTCAATCGTCTGACCGGTCACGTGACCAGCATCGAGGGACTGCAATGCCCACTCGCCGAAAACAACAGTGTTTCCGCGAGTCGCATTACCTCTTATACGTCCTCTTTGGCTTTTTCTGTGCTTGACCCGCTTTGGCATTAGCGCCATCTGCAGTCTCCTCGTTTGAATAGTCGCCCAGATCGATCCACACTTTCACACCAATCACACCCATCGTCGTCTTCGACTGGGCAAAACCATAGTCAATATGACGTCGCAAAGTGCTGAGCGGAATAGATCCCCGACTGGCCTTCTCGCAGCGCGACATCTCGGCACCGCCAAGACGGCCAGACATCTGGATCTTCACGCCTTCAACACCCGAGCTCATCACTTCGTCGAGCGTTTTCTTGATCGCACGGCGGAAGCTGCCCCGCTTCTCCAGCTGCTGCGCGATCTTCAGGGCCACGAGTGTGGCGTTCCGATTGGGATTTGTGATCTCCACAATCTTAACGTCCATCCGCCGCCCCGTCAGGTCCTCCAGCTCGGCCTTCAGCTTGTCGACTTCCTGGCCCTTGCGGCCGATGATCACGCCAGGCCGGGCTGTGTGCATGTGCACCACAACCTGATCGCGAGTGCGCTCAATCTCGACCCGAGCGATCTCAGCGGAAGCATACCTGGTCGCTACAAAATGTCGGATCTTGTAGTCTTCAAGCAGCAAGTCGCCGAATTCACGCTTCGAGGCGTACCAGCGGCTGCGCCATGTCTCCATGACGCCGATGCGAAACCCCGTTGGCCGTACCTTCTGACCCATCGCTAAACCTCAATTCAAATGACTTCAGCCAATTTCCGGAGCATCAATCGCGACGTGAATGTGAGCCGTTCGGCGACGAATCAAGTTCGCCATGCCACGAGCCCTGGCATGCACTCGCTTGAACATCGGGCCACCGTCGACTCGTGCCTCGCTGATCACGAGGCGATCAGGATTGCGAACGCCACGGTCTTCTGCGTTCGCAATCGCGCTTTTCAGCACTTTTTCCAGGAAACGAGCACCGCGATTGGGCTCGTAAGCCAGCATACGCAGACCAGCCTGAGCCGTCTTGCCACGAATCAGGTCAGCAAAAGGCCGAACCTTCGTCGCGGAAATACGAGCAAATTGGTGAACAGCACGAACTTCGCCCATGACTACTTCTTACCCTTCGAACCGTGACCACGAAATGTTCGAGTCCCCGCGAATTCGCCAAGTTTATGCCCAACCATGTCTTCTGTCACGTAGACGCTGATGTGAGCACGTCCATTATGCACCAGAAACGTGTGTCCCACGAATTCCGGCGAAATCGTACAACGCCGCGACCAGGTCTTTACCGGCTCCTTGCGGCCCGCTCGGTTGAGCTTCTCAACCTTCTCCAGCAGCCGCGGATCCACAAACGGACCCTTTTTCAGCGAGCGTCCCATCTAAGCACCCTTCTCCAAAAACCGCTTACAGCTTGACTTCGCCATACCGAACAGAAATACGCCGCCGAATGATTGCCTTACGGGATGCCTTCTTGCGGTCACGAGTCTTTCCGCCCTTGGAAAGCAGACCACGAGGAGAACAGGGGTGACGGCCCCCCGAATTACGACCTTCACCACCGCCCATCGGATGCGCCACTGGGTTCATCGCCGTCCCGCGAACGCGAGGCCGAATGCCCTTCCAGCGGTTGCGTCCGGCCTTGCCGATGACGACACTGCTGTGCTCCGAGTTGCCCACAGTCCCGATCGTTGCGCGGCATGTGCTGGGAATTCGACGAACTTCCCCGCTGGGCAGCGTGATCTGAGCCCAGCGTCCCTCGCGGGCGTTCAACGTGGCACCCATGCCGGCACTGCGGCACAGCTGGCCACCACGACCGGGCTGCATCTCGATGTTGTGCACCACAGTGCCCAGCGGCACTGCACTCAGCGGCATACAGTTGCCCACGTTTGGCTCAACCCCGGCACCACTCTCGATGACAGCGCCAGCTTTGAGACCTTCCGGAGCAAGAATGTATCGCTTCTCGCCGTCTGCATACTCGACAAGCGCAATGCGCGAACTGCGGTTCGGGTCGTACTCGATATGAGTCACCTTGCCCGCAACCCCGTCCTTGTCCCGCTTGAAATCGATGACCCGGTACAACCGCTTGTGGCCACCACCGCGATGCTTCGCCGTGATCTTACCCTGATTATTGCGGCCACCCTTTTTCTTGTACCGTACCACCAGCTCCTTCTCAGGCCGCTTCTTCCTGTCCGTGATCTCAGCGAAATCACTGACGGAGGCACCGCGTCGCCCCGGAGTCACTGGTTTGTAGAATCTTAAGCCCATAACACACTCACTTCCTGCCGCAATCAACCACGAATATTCTCGCGACCAATACTCAACGGGTTCTGTTAAAAGAACGCTATGCGATCATCCGCGTGCAATTTAACGATTGCCTTCTTCCAGCTGCGAGTCTTCCCGGAGAAAAACTTGTGGCGGCGAGGCTTGCCGACGCGGTTCTGAATCCGCACGCTGTCAACCCGCACACCAAACAACTTCTCAACCGCCGCTCGCACGTCCGACTTGGTGGCCAACGGATTGACCTCAAACGAATACGCGTTCAGCTTTTCCGACAACTCCGTACCCTTCTCAGTCACCAGCGGTCGCCGGATGACCTGATGAGCTTCGATTGTCACTCCGCTCTGTGCTACTCTGCCCATAACCCACCAAACCTCTGAAGTTTGACCACTATCGGCCCAGAATACGGTCCATCTCCGCCACCGGAATCACCAGATGACGCTGACGCAGCAGCGCGAAGGCGTTCAGGTCTGCAGCGGGAAGAACCATCACCCCTGCGATGTTCCTCGCTGATCGATGCACGTTGCGATCAACACCTTCCGTCGCCAGCAACACGGTTTGACCGTACAAGCCGACAGACTGCAGAAATCCAACGATCTGCTTCGTCCGGATCTCAGGGCACTCCCATTGTTTCACCACAACAGCCTGCGAATCCTCGAACTTGCTCAGCAAGGCCATCCGCATTGCTTTCCGAACGGCCTTCTTTGGCATCCGGTAGTAGAAGTCGCGAGGCAACTTGCCGAAGGCGTGACCGCCGCCACGACGGACAGGAGTCCGAATGGAACCGGCACGAGCCCGACCGGTGCCCTTCTGCTTGAAGAGCTTCCGAGTACTGCCTGCGACCATCCCGCGGGACTTTGTCTGGACTTCCCCGACACGACGGTTCGACCGGTACATCACGACAGCGTCGTGCAGCAACTGCTTGCAAATGCTGTCCGACACCTCGGCTGGGTCGAATGTGTACGTGCCACACTCGCCACCACTCATGTCACGAATTGGAACGGAAATCATGATCCACCACGCTGAAAGCTTCAAACAACCACAACTGTATCAACCGTATCAACTGCATCCTCAGAGCCCGCTCTGACAGGACGCGACATCAATCAGCCCTTGCGAGACCTGCGGATCATGACGAACGACCCATTCGGGCCCGGCACCGCACCCCGCACCAGCACCACGTTTGTTTCATTGTCCAGCCTGACCACACGCAGGTTGCGAACCGTAACGCGTTCCGCACCGTAGTGGCCGGCCATCCGAGTCCCCGGGAAGACGCGGGACGGATCAGCGCTGGCTCCGATCGAACCGGGTTTACGATGCACTCGCTTGGCACCATGGCTGGCCGGCTGACCACGGAAATTGTGTCTCCGCATGGCCCCGGAAAAACCGCGACCGCGAGTCACACCGA
>JAGWVZ010000392.1 GCA_018970625.1 Myxococcales bacterium
TCCCCACGAAGAACGATGACAGACACAACACTACCCACCGCGCTCGAGCCTGCATCCACGCTCGCCATCCTGAGCGCCGGCCTGTTTTTCATGGTCGCACTGCTCACCGGCGTGTGGAAGTGGCGTCAAATCATGGCGAGCGCCGACAACTGTGCGCATCCGTACGTTGACATCGCGCACCGGGCGTCGCTGATGTACAGCTTCGCGGCCATGTTGCTGGCGAGCTTTGCCAGCCTCTCTGCATGGCATGCAAACATCGATCTGGTGGCGACCGGTTTGCCGCTCTGTTACTTCGCGTTCGCCATTGCCACCTATGTGTGGCATGGCGCGCGACGCGACACCGACAATCAATTTCGCGAACGTAATTTCGTATCCACGTGGGGCATGTGGACGCTGGTAGTCGCCGAAATCGGTGGGTTTATGGTGCTCTTCGCGGGCGTTGTGAAGTCGCTCCTGTTCTGAGCACGGGCGGGAATTCCCGCGCTCCGTTCGATCCGTGTCGCACGGAAACGGGTCAGGGAACCCCTGCGCTTTGCTGCAACACCGCGCTGCTCGACACCGGCCGAGCACCATCGAGAATACCCAGAACCGCTTCATCGGTCGAACCCAGCACGTGCCGGGTTGCGAAAGCCACCGTATAAACGCTGGTCGCCTGCAGGCTAATGGCGAGGTCGAGCGTGTCACACGGGAGGGTACCGGTCGTCGACTCGTGACATCCACCGATTAACGAAACCCACGTCATATTGGCGTCGGCGGCGCGTCGAAAAATATCAGCGCCGTCATTTCCTTCGGTGCCAGAGATATGCAGCATCGGGGTGGTCATTTCGGCGAAACTCTCATCGAGAAACAGGTTGGGGTCGATCAGATTGTCGAGTGACACTCCGGCGACAACCCGGGGTTCGGGGCGAAAAGCCTCAAACGCAGCAATATCTTCCGGGGTGCAACCATCTGCACAACGTGCCGTAATCCCTTCGATATCGAGCGGCAGACCCGCCAGAAGCCATGAATTCTGGCCGCCATAACTGTGCCCCATCGCCAGCACGCGGCTCGTATCTACACGGCCGCTCAACGGGTGCTCTGCAGGTAAATTCTCCATAAAATCGAGGGCAGCGAGCGTGTCATATGCCCTGATAGCCGGAAATGAATAGGGCAGAATTTCCTGATAATCGAACAGATTCTGCCCCGGATGCGAAGGCGCAACCACAACCCAGCCATTGCGCACAAATTGCCGGGCGACGGTGCTGATTTGGCCGGCAAATCCGCGACCTCCGTGAGAATAAACCATCAGGGGCGCTCGTGTCGACGCCGGCGGCGGTAAAACCGTCGCGTCCGTCCACGCAAATTCATCCGAAAAAATAGGAACCCGTGGCTCGAAAAAAGCAGTTTCTCCGGTCTCATCATCGGTCGCGTACCAGAGCCGAACCTCGAGCGTTCGTTCGATGTTGAGCCCGGGAACCGTGTAGGTCAGCTCGTGAACCTGCAGGCCGGCGACACTCTGCAGGTCGACGTCGGGCGCACCGAGGTTGACCGGCACGCCGGCTGGCTCCGTGGAGCCATCAGTTGCCGCAGTGTCGGTATCCACGCGCTCGGGCACGTCAAAAGCCGTGTCTGCGATGGGCGCGAGTTCGGTCGAAGTGTCGTCTGCGTCGCTGTCCCCTTCTGAAGGGGTGACCTCACTGCTGCATCCCGACGCAATACAGAGCAGTAAAGCACACAACGACGAAACAGGGATGATCTGCATGGACATGACGAGCTCCTTCACCAGACAGCCGTCGCAGAAGGGTCAGGACGGACGTTTTGTGCGTACAAAGTGTGTGTACGCCGCCTGCCGGGGCCTCACAAGGGCCAATACCATCGGCTCCGGTGCAGCGGCAGCGCGAGCGCCGCGTAACTGCACCGGCACCCGGAGCATACATCGAACGCCCTGTCGTGAGCGTTCAGATGTCTTGACCAATCGCGCGGCTCGGGATATTGGCTCGACGGCTATCGAGGTGCGTTGCGCCATCGCCATCGAGCACACAGTTATGAGCAGACCGCCGAGCAGCGAGCGGTCCAGGTCCGGTTCGATTCAGGTGCTGAGATACAGCAGGACCACCTTCGCCCCGAACCATCGGGGTACTCCCCGGGAGTCCAGGAGCTTCCATCCACCACGGTGGCTTACGCAGGTGTGCAGGACAGAAAGGAGCGTTGATGCCTCAGGACCAATGGACAGACGCGCGCTTACAGGCCACCGATGACTTGCCGACGGTACTTGTTGTCGATGATGCACCGGAGAATCTGCAGATCCTGAATGCGCTGCTGAAGGGTCATTATCGTGTGAAGGTGGCCAACAACGGTGAGCGCGCGCTCCGGCTCCTGCAAGATGATCCGCTCCCGGACCTCGTTCTGCTGGACGTGGTCATGCCCGGTATCGACGGGTACGAGGTGTGCCGCCGCCTCAAGGCTGAGCTTCGAACTGCGTCGTTGCCCGTGGTATTCGTGACCTCACGCACCGAGACTGCCGATGAAGCGATCGGGCTGGAGCTCGGAGCGGTCGACTACATCACCAAGCCGATCAGCCCGGCGATCACCCTCTCCCGAATTCGCACGCATGTCGCGATGAAGAGGGCGGCCGACAAGGAGCGTCTTCGCGGCGATGAGCTGGAGCGGGAGGTTCTGGAGCGCACCGCCGCCATCTCGGCGCTGCAGGAGGCGACCATCATCGCGATGAGCTCGCTGGCCGAGGCAAGAGACAACGAGACAGGCAACCATATCCGGCGCACGCAGCACTACGTGCGAGCGCTGGCGCTGCAACTGCGCGATCACCCGCGATTTTCAGCTTATCTGACCGCGCGTCAGATCGAGGTGCTCTACAAGTCGTCTCCGTTGCATGACATCGGCAAGGTCGGCATCCCCGACCACATCCTGTTGAAGCCCGGCCGACTCACCGCCGATGAGTTTGAGATCATGAAGACTCACACCACGCTGGGCTACGGTGCGCTGAAGTCGGCCGCGGAGCACATGTCTGGTCACGAGGGTGCGTTTCTGGAATGCGCGGCTGAGATTGCGCTCTGCCACCAGGAAAAGTGGGACGGCAGCGGCTACCCACAAGGCCTGCGCGGCGAGGCCATTCCCATCTCTGGCCGCCTGATGGCCGTCGCCGACGTGTATGATGCGCTCGTCAGTCGACGCGTCTATAAGCCACCGATTCCGCACGAACAGGCTGTCACCATCATTCTGGAAGGCAGCGGTAGCCACTTTGACCCTGATATTGTCAGTGCATTCAAGGCGATCACCGGTGAGTTTGCCGATATCGCGCTGCGCTTTCGAGACCCCACGTGAACCTGTACACCCCTGAAAGGTAAAGATGACCATCAGCAAGGAACTTGCCAGCGAGCTCGACAAATTTGGTCTCGGCGCCTCCGAAATCGCGCATGTGCGAGCGGCCGGCCAGTTGCTCGCACACACGATCGACGCGATCGTCGACGCCTTCTACATCTGGCTTCGCGAGCAACCGGAGTTCGCCACCTTCTTCGGCAGCAACTCACGCATGGTGGACCGCGTAAAGAACATGCAGGTGGAACACTGGCGCCTGTTCTTTGAAGCCGATCTCAACGACAAATACGTCGCGTCACGCCGACACGTCGGTGCCGTGCACCAGCACATTGACCTGCCGACCGATATCTACTTCGCAGGCATGCGCGAGACACTGTCGGCCATCATCCGGCA
Source organism: Myxococcales bacterium (assembly GCA_018970625.1). The sequence continues at coordinate 3,709 of JAGWVZ010000392.1, forward strand.
GTTGCGTCAGGTAGCCCCTGCCACGGCAGAGCGCGACGCCATGGAAGCCGCCCTCACCCGGCTGGTCTTCTTCGACACGTATCTGGCCACCGACGAGATTTACCGCGTTCAGAAGGAGAAACTGCTGGTCACCAGCAACTCGCTCCTCGAAATGTCGACCCCGGTCACCCCCATCTGGGACGGCATCCTGCTGCTGCCGCTCGTGGGCATTGTGGACTCGGTGCGCACCCAGGACATCATGAACAAGACGCTGGCCAAGATTGCGGAAACGCGGGCACGCATGTTTGTGCTGGATATCAGCGGTGTTAGCGCTGTCGATACGGCTGTCGCAAACCAGCTGTTGAAGATCACCCGCGCAACACAGCTCATGGGTTGCGAGTCGATCATCTCC
>JAGWVZ010000393.1 GCA_018970625.1 Myxococcales bacterium
GGCGCAGCGCCGTTGGCTTCCATGGGGATGGGCGACTCCTGCGTGGCTTCGTCGCCGTACGCCCACAGTACCAGCAGCGTGGAAGAATCGCGGTTGTCTTCGGCGGGACAGTAATTCACGACGACGACCGTCGACGATCCTTCCTGGCCCGAAGGCGCCAGCTGAATCGGGAAGCGCTCGGCTTCGCCTTCCGCCAGCGTAAACTCGCCGGTCGGATCCACCGGAAGCACACTCTCGACATCCACCGCCACGTTGCCGCGGTTCAGCAGGGTCACCTCTTCGCTCGAGCAGGTGCCGGCGGCTACACGACCGAACTGCACCGGGTTGGGGCTCACGTCGAGCAGACCTTCCGGCTGGGTCGTGCGAAGGATCACCTCAGGGTCGCCACCGTTCGTGTCGATCTCCACGCTGCCACGCACCTGATCCGTGGACTCGGCTGTGTACGTGAACCGAACGGTGCGCTGATCACCGGGCTCCAGCGTTACCCCTTCCAGATCCTCGATCGCAAACGGCCCCTGGCTGGGTGACAGCGTGTAGCCGTTCACCACCAGCGTCGAACCACCGACATTTTCGATCTGAACGAACTGTGTATCGGTAGAGCCGACCGCGATCGGGTTGAACAACACCTCTTCCTGAATCTGAAGAAGCGGTGGATTGCTGTCCTGGATACCGTCCTTGCAGCCAGCAGTGAGCAGGCCAAACAAAGCCAGAGCGGGTACGGCGACGATCGCCGAACGGGTCAGAGGCCAAGAGTACACAGTATGCATGAGTCGTTACCTGAGTTTCAGCGCCCTGCCTGCCATAGCAGGGAACGGAATGGTCGGCGAAAGGAGCAACCGGAGCACAATAAAGGCAACTTTGCCCACGGTCAACCTTCTCACTCGCGTTTAGACCACGCGTTCTCCTGATTTTGCACAGGCTTGCGAACCTGTCTCCAACCGACAGGATCATGCTACCCAGCGGCAAATCATGCCCCATCAGATTTCCGGAGAACTTTTCTGTCAGACGCGCGTCTTCAGATACGTCAGCTTCCGTGTGCGCAGCGGCCACTCTCTCGCGTCAGGTGTCCCATGACTCAAATCGCCCTCAAACCGACACCCCCTGTCTCCGATGCCGAGCTCGTGCAGCGCTGCATCGCGAACGAGCCCGACGCGTGGCGCGAGCTCGTCGTCACCTGCCGCGAGCACGTCCGCTGGGCCATCACCCGCGCGGGGCGATCCCATGGGGTCCGCTTCAGCGAATACGACGTTGAAGACATCGAGTCCTCACTGTTCCTGGGCCTCATGGTCGATGACGCGCGCCGTCTGCGCAACTTTCAGGGCCACGCTACCCTCCGCGGCTGGCTGCGCATCGTCGCCGCCAATCTCGCCATCGATCGCGCACGCAGCCATCACAGAGCCGCGCGGCGCGCCGCGGCACCCGCCCTGCCCGATGACCACGAAGGACAACAACAACTCCTTGATTCGCTCCCCGACCCCAACGCCGATATCGAAGCGCAACTGCAGCAGCGGCAGCTGCATGAGCGACTTCACGCACTCTTCGCCATGCTCAGCCCGGAAGATCAAAAATTCACGGACCTGTTTTTCATTCAACAGCTCGGCTACGCAACGATCGCCCGACTCACCGGAGTCTCTGAAGAAGCGCTGTACACCCGGAGAAATCGGATTCGCAAAAAACTGATCCAACTCGCACAAAAAGACGGTTGGTTCGACCACAGGCCGGAGCGCACCCATGATTGACTCCCTGCTGGCTCAATGGCTCGCCGACCCTGGCCGTGCGCAATCGCTCTCCGCAACGCTGAACGCGCCTTCGGCGCAACACCTCGACGACGAAGCCACCGCCGCAGCTCTGGAAGGCACGGCGCCGGCCAGCGTCCTCGCACACCTCGTGCGATGTCCGCGGTGTGCCCGCCACGTCGAAACCCTCGCGGCCCTGCAGCTGGACCGCCCATCCACGAACGACACCCGCATTCACCATGCCGTGCCTCTGCTGGTGGCATCGATCCACCTCGCCGCTGGTCAACCTCCCGACGTAACCGCGACCTCGGGCTCTGTTCGGATCATGCCCTCCCTTGTCACACGAGCGGGTGACGCGTCACCCTCGCTGACCCTGCGCGATTCCGCTGAACAGCCCTGCTTTGAAGTCGGCCTGGTCTGCCCCCCCGATCAGCTGCGCTTTGACCTGCACGTGAACTGGTTGCAGGGCGGTGCTCCTCCTCACGAGCTGCTTGTTACCCGTGCGGGGCGCATCCTCTCGCGTAGCCCGTTCCACACAAACCACGTCTCCGTAGAGAGCCTGCGGGCGGGCCCCGTGCACCTCACACTACAGCGCGCCGGCAACGTCGTGGCGCGCGCCTGGCTTCACTGTGAGCGCTCATGAACGCCCTGGCTCTCGCCTTCATTCGCCACGGCGACCTGCTGCTGGTGCTCGGCTCACCCTCCGGCACGCTGCAGGACTTGCGCGCGATGGGTTCCTTTCTGCCCGACTGGAACGGTGTCGATAACGCCGCCCGAACGATCTCCGCGTCGTGCCAACTTGCTGATCAGGCAGGTGAAATGACACCTGACGTGCAGCGAACGATCCGCCGTCTGGGCGCGTGGCTCTTCGATGAGCTGCTCCCATTCGAGGCCAAGTCCTGGCTGCGACACCCATCGGGTGCCCCCCTGACGCTCTCTCTGGACCCCGAGCTGTTGCACATCCCCTTCGAGCTTCTGCACAACGGTGACGTGTTTCTTGCCGAGAAGTGGTCCATGGGGCGCGTCGTACAAGCCGACGTGGACCCCAGCCTGCGACGAAAGACCAGGCCCGGCCAGAAGCTGTCGGTCCACATCATCGCCGACCCGGATGGCACGCTCGACGAGGCTTATGTCGAAGGAGATACCCTGATTCGGCGCATGGCGCGGTCGCCCGGCGTGCTGGCTTCCATGCGCGCTGGCGACGCCGACCCCGATTACCTGCGCCACCACCTGCGCGATATGGATATCCTCCATCTCGCCGGACATGTGGATCGCGACGGCTACCGCATGACGGACGGACACTTCGGTGCCGCGGCAGTACGCAGGCTATCAGGGACACCCGACCTGCCGCTGCTCGTCTTCGCCAATGGCTGCGGCTCAGTGCGCACCGATGGCGACCCGTTGCTGCTGGCTTGGGTCAGCGCAGGTGTGCGCCACATTATCGGCCCCCTGCACGCCCTGCCCGACCGACTCGGTCTGCTGTTCGCCGACGCCTTTTACCGGGAGCTCCTCGCCGGCCGCGCCATCGGCGAAGCCATGCTTCGCGCCCGTCAGAGCGTCGCCCGACAGGTCGGCAACGGCTCTATCCCCTGGGCAGCCTACGTGTTGTACGGCGACCCGGGCGCCGTCTACTTTCCCGTCGACCGGCCGCTCCAGCCAACGCCGCATGCACCGGATACGACGACACGACTCGCACCAGCAACGACCTCATCGGCACCCGAGATCGTCCGTAGTAGCCCGCCCGAGGCCAACCTGACATCGGTACGACCCTGGTACGCCGACCCTGCGCTCGTCCTCCTGCTGCTCGTGGTGGTCGGTACGGCGTTCTTCTGTGCAGGTCTGCTCTTCAACAGTCATGACGCCGGGTTCAGCAGTTTTCCGTAGCTCCACCTCCACCTCCACCACTGACCGTACTGTCGACTGGCACGTCTTCATGACGTTCCAGACCTTGTTTGAATAGTTGTCTGGCATTCATCGTCTCTGCCGGGTCACGCTGCGCCATGCGCCCCCGTACAGTGCCCCGAGGTTCATCATGTCTGGCCGCTTCTCTATCGGTTTGATCGCCGCTGCCATCGGTCTGACGCTGGCCACGGGCGCAGGTTGCCTGTGGCTGGAGAATGACTGCGACACCGTGGTGACCGAGTGTTTTGATGTGTGCGATACGTACTGCAATGGCTTTACCTGCTGGACCGAGTGCTTCACCGATTGCGACGATCGATGTGTATCTACCGGCACCACCGCAGGTCAGGGTCCCGTCCCGGTGGACCCAACTGGGTGTCAGAACAACACGGAGTGCGCTCGGGGATATGCCTGCTCCAGCACGGGAGAGTGTGTACCGGAAGGGGCCGGCGCTCAGT
>JAGWVZ010000394.1 GCA_018970625.1 Myxococcales bacterium
GAGGTCTGCCGCCCTGCCCGGATTGGGCTCGAATGAATCGGGCAACTCGACGGAGTCAGGGTCGATCGCTTCCATATCGACGATGTCGGTGGCCAGAGTGCGTGCACCCGCACCTCCACCCAGCACGAGAACAGGTCCGCCGAACGCGTTGCGCGCTTCCTGTCCACGCTCAGGGTCAGCGACCACGTGCTCCACCTTTCCGAGCGAAATCGCTTCGCGGAGCGTGAGTCGGCTCATGTTCGGTCCCATCAGGACGCTCACCGCGCCAATACGGCTCACGGCGGCCACCATCGTCAGGTAACTGGGCCGGTTATCCATGTAGATGCCGACACGGGCGCCCGGGCGAACGCCGCATGCCCACAGCCCGTTCACCACATAGGACACGCGTCGATCGGCGTCCCGGTACGAAAACGCCCTGCCCCGGTGAAGAAAGAATGTCTGATTGGGGATCTGCGCGGCCTGTTCGGCGAGCGTTCGCCCAACACTCCAGCGTGCATCGTCCTCAAGCCGCCGAAGCTGCTGAAAACGCGGCAGCTGATACTGCAACGCATCAACGGCGACGGTGACATCACGGCTGAGCTCGCCGACCCCATTCCAGAGCGAGTCGATTGCGTCTGCCGCAGCGTCGTAGAACAACTTGAGGTTCAGGCGGATATCTTCGAGCGGAGCCGCGTCAATCTCATCGTCGGCGTGTGCGACGGGTCCCGCCGGGTTCGGCGCAATGCGGGCGGGCATGGGGCCTTCGTTACTCTGCCACCGAATCCACTCTACGACTGTAGGCCAGGTGATGCTCATGGCTGACGAACCCACCACCAGTCCAAAGTGGCCAGCCTTCATGAGCAGCTCGTAACGTTCAGCCCGGGGCGCTGCGGCGTGAATACCGCGCACAGCGGCGGGTTTCGCCAACTCATCGCGGGTTCCCAGATAATACAATATCGGCACGGTTATATCGGCGAGGCTGACCGTGCGACCGTGAATCACGAATCCGCCCGAAGTCATTCGATTATTGACGATAAACTCATCAATAAACTTCCTGAGGGCGGGTCCTGGCCATGCGACAAATCCCTCACCGCCCAGAAAGCGTCGGCGACTCTCTCGTCTTCGCAGGGCCTCGCGATCATCCAGTAACCGAAAAAACTCGATGAATTGCGTCAGCTCTTTGCGAATACTCAGCAGCTTGAACGCCTTGCTCGTAATGAACCCGGGAAGCTGTTCCAGATGCTGTAGTGGCAGCTCCATGGTGTTACGAATGGCTCGAACAGCACGATCAAGCAGCTCATCATCGAAAATAGGCGGAACCGTCGCACGAATGTCCACCGGGCTTCCGAACGTGATGATGGAGCGAATGCCTTCGGACCGACGATAAGCGGCAGCCTGATAGGCAAACATGCCGCCCTGTGAATAACCTGCCAGGTGAACCCGGTGCCCCGTCGCCCTCACAATTCGGTCAATCCCGTCGCTTACCGCCCGGATATGGTCGTCGAGCGTTCGTTCAAGTCCACCCTCCTCGGTTTCAGGGGCTCCGAAATCAACCATCCACACGTCCAGACCGTGCGATTGAAGGAACGTGACTGCGCTCAGGTCGGGTGCAATGTCATACACCTCGGCAGTCACCATCAGAGGCGGCACCAGAAGAATGGGCTCGTATCTCAGCGGCGACGACGCATCGGGCTGGTACCGGCGAAGACGGTACGCTCGGTCTTCGTGAATGACATCAAACGGTGCTCGATACGGTGTCTCTGCCCGGAGCTCGCGCGACACCTGCAGGGCGTTTCGGGCTCCGACGCCCAGCTTTCTGAGCTGTCGGCCCCAGGAATCCACTTTTCGCTGACGTTCATGCGGCATGGTCCAAACCTTGGCAGGGTCGTGCGCCGGCCCGGAAACAGCAAATTCAGCGCAACGTTGGACTGATAGTCACACGCCATCGGGGTGTGCAACTTTCCTCCCGCTTGATTTCCCTGAATTTCGCCCCTCCCCCACTTGCCGCGTTCGATTAGGGTTCAATCACCCGAGCCGCACAGGAAGGCGCGGCATTATCGGGCCGGAACCCCTGCGGGAACGGCTGTGGGCCCTGATCGTCGGGAAACCTCACCGCTGCAAACGTCGTATCAAAAAGCTCACCAAGGGGCGGCGAGAAAATCTCACCACCGGCAGCACCGCACCAGAAGTCCGTGTCTTTGATGCTGGCCAGCATGACGATGTCGCCTTCCACCACGATGCTGGTTTGCACCCGAAGTCCACGGACGGACGCGACGAAGATTCCGTTCTCGTCGACGGGCGACGTGAAGCTTCCCACGGCAGGCAACTCGAAACCGGAACGCGGAAGGTACAGCGCCCCATCGACGAACATGCGCTCCCCTTCCATTCGGGTTCGGGTGTAAGCCATCAGGTCGAGGGGAAGCACGCCGTTGATGTTCACCTGTAACCAGAACCGACCGGTAATGTCCGCCGGGGTCCCCGGCCCCAGATCCACATCGGGTGGGGTTAAATCACCGCTGCCTTCGGTGCCGCTACCCTCACCACTCCCATCTTCAGGCTCGCCCGGATCCACGACGTAGCCGGGGGGACACTCGACGGGCACGTTTTCGGGCTGTTCTCCGCCCTCGCCATAGAGCTGAGCGCCGAAGGTGACACCACGCAACCGAATCTGAATGGGCTGAAACACAGCGCTCGTTTCATCGTCAATGAGACCACACACCGTGGTCGGGTTCACAATGATCGCCTGAAGGCGAAAATCCACCTCGACGGCCGTATCTTTGATCGGGCTGCGCGCGGGCTCGATTCGTACATAGCCCAGGTCAAGCTCCATCACACCGCGAGCATTAATCACCGTATCCTCGAAAACGGCCAGCGGCGCAGCATCCGGACCATCCTCAGGAAAATAGAAAGCACCATCGACCAGCGCAGACTGCCCATCTGGCGCCAGCTCGAAGTTCTCGAACCGCACGCGCAGCAGCAGAAATACTTCACCAATCACGCGCAGCGAGATGTTGAACAGGAAGTCTTTGCCCCCGATATCGACCAACAGACCTTCACCGATAATCCCACCCACGGGTGGAGGATTACGGTCGGACCGTTCAACGAAATTGTAGAAATTATCGCCGACTTCATCGCCGCAGGCCGGCAGAAACGAAACGGCGAACATCAGGAAAACAGCGATCAGGCGGCTCATAGGCGGGCCTCCAGCGAGAGATTCAGCCAGCGGCGCTGGTCACGATACGTACCATTGGTCGTTGGTTCGTGAATACTGCGAGTCACTTCAACGGTCTGGTAGAAGTCGTGACTGTAGCTCAACATCACACTCCACCGCTCATTGAAAAGGCCTCGAATGCCCGCGCCAGCCTGAAATTTGTCTGCGTCGGAGAGCGCAGCGTCCATGCTGTTGGGCGGCACCGCTGAAGGGTCGTAACCAAAGGACAGGGCAGCTTCGAAATGATCCAGAAATGTATAACCGACCAGGCCCCGAACGCTCACCGTGTTCCGCAGGTTTCTGGGAATCTCAAGCAGCTGGTCCGGCGGGTCGGTCTCTACAAAGATAATGTTACTCCGCATCCGAGACCACACCGAGTAGTCCACAATACCTGTTATCGAAAGGTTGCCCGCGCGAACCGTCAGCGCAGAATTCAGCACATGTGGCGTCGGAAAGTCGAGAAACGCCCTCACCTGAATCAATGGCTGAGTCGCGTAAGCCTGACGCAAATCACCGCGAATATTCAGGTTATAACCCGAGCGATAATGGGCCGAGACCGTCACCGGCCCGCGGTCCAGACTGGCGCCCAGGCTCAGTGACAATGCGGTATCGCGGCCCTCAAAGAAGATTCTTCCCTCTTGAATATATCCGCTCTCGTCGACAGGTTGCTCGCCCCGATTCACGTTTCGGGCGCGCACCGTTGCGATGTCGCCACCGGCGAGTGTGAGCGCGACACCAAAGCTCAACCCCAGATCAGGAAAGGTGGCTGAGCCCGCGAGCGTGGAGTGAAGAATCAGGAAACGGGAGGATACCGCACTCCACCGCTGAGGACCGTCCACCCCGCCCGGGTACTCCGACGGGGCCGCCAGGTTCTTGTCCCACGTCGCCGACCCACCATAGGCC
>JAGWVZ010000395.1 GCA_018970625.1 Myxococcales bacterium
GGTGCGCTAATGGTACGACAAACTCTGAACGCTATCCTGCTCGTTTCCCTCGTCACGACGGCTCTCGTCGCGTGCTCCGATTCCAGCGAAGAAGTCGCTCCGCCCGACACCAGCCTCCCCGATACGGGAGCGCCTGATACGGGTGACCAGAGTGACACCGGAACCGCTGGCGATACCGGAACCGCTGACGACACCGGAACGACCGACGCGTCCACCCCCTCCGACACCGGAGAGACCGACGCAGAGTCGCCCGAGGATGTCGCCGATGTCTCTGACACAACCGTTCAGCCCGACACCGACACCATCGACACGCCCGACGCCGAACCCGACGTCCCCGTGAGCTGCGACGGACCAGGTGGTTGCTACGCCTGCCCGCCCACGACGCAGGACCAGTTTCTGAACGCCTGCACCGACGCCGCCTCTGCGGTGTTCGACAATGCGGCGCGACTGCCACTGCTCAACGCAGACGGCTCGTTGCCACCGCTGCCCTGAACGAGACTTCCCCTGGAACGCTCTGAACGAGCGCCCCCTGACCCGAAAAATCGGTACGAGCGAACCGTTTCTGTTGGAGAGCGGAAACCACCCTGCTTCGTACCGCTACATCCTGAATTCGCATGAACTCACGTCTTGCGTGGCGCGCCCTTTTGCTGTGGGGCGCCCTGAGCGGAATTGCGCCCGCAGCGCTCGCACAGTCACCTCCAGACCCCTCTCAGGGACCCGACCGACAGGGGCCCGAAATCAGAAGCGGTCGCTTTGTCGAACGACAGCAGTTTGGCCTGTACGTCAGCGGATTCGTGCAGACGCAATACCAGAGCAGTCAGTTGTCCGAGGACGAGCTTCAGCAGGGCGGCGGCACGCTCAATCGCGACCGGTTTGTGGTTCGTCGCGCACGCATTCGCATGGATTACGACGCACCAAACGCCGTCGCGCAGCTCGAGGTGGACGGCAACACCGTGCGTGGCGCCAGCATGAGTATTCGGCGCGCAAACGCTGGGCTTGTGCTGCGAAATCCCGCAGACGTGACCTCGCCCCTGATACGACTGCGCGTGGGACTCACCGAAATACCCTTCGGTTACGAGCTGCGCATGGGGCAGGACGCGCTGTTCTTCCTCGAGCGCTCCGAAGGTTCCTGGGAAATGGTCCCCGGACCGACCGATGTCGGAGTGCGGCTGGATGGTGAACTAGGCGCGTTTCGATACGACCTTGGAATCTCCAACGGTACCCCGGTCAGCGATCAGTCAGGCACCTCGGGTGCAGACCCCACGCGGGCGCCAGACCTGGCCGCACGCTTCGGCGCCGAAGGACAGATCGCAGGGCGCCTCACCGTTTCAGGCGGCGCCAGCATCCTGACAGGCACCGGGTTCTCTGCGGGCTCCGAGGCCGAGAAACCCCGGGTGGAATGGCGTGACCTGAACGAGAACGAATCACTCGACACCGGAGAGCTGATCGCCGTGCCCGGACGTGGAGCCGTTCCATCGGAGATCTTTCATCGCTGGGCGGTCGGTGCCGACCTGCAGCTCGCCCTGAAAACGCCCATCGGAAACACCCGCGTCTTTGGCGAAGTGGTCATGGCGACCAACATGGCCCGTGGAACCTTCGTCTCGGACCCTGTCCTCAACGGGGCCGACCTGCGCCAGACCTCTGCGTGGGTCGCAGTCGCACAGGACCTCTGGAACATCGTCGAGCTGGGCGTTCGCTACGACTTCGCCAACCCCGACGACGACTTTCTGGATGCACGGCGAGGATTTCGGGTGCCGCAGAGCGCCGCAACCCGAACCATTTCGCCGCTGGTCGGACTGCGGCTGCGCGAGTTCGGACGCCTGCTGTTTCAATACGATTTCATCACCGACACACTGGCCCGCGATACGCGCGGGGTGCCGGTAGATGCCCGAAACAACCAGTGGTTTGTGCGTCTGCAGGGGAATTTCTGATGCGTGGCTTCACCCTTTCTGCATTTTCCCTGCGCGCGATTCCGCTGCTGGCCACCTTCTGGCTGCCCGGCTGTGGCGATGAAATCCAAAGCGGCGTCGATGAACCCATCCGTGTGGAGCAGGCCATTTTTCGCCCCGGCCGAATGCCCGGCATCGAACCCTTTGAAGGTTCAGCCGCAGCGGAAGGCTCTGTCGAACCAACGGGACCCGATGTGACCACCGTCGAAATCGCCGGCGGTATTTTTTACCGGTGGCAACAGAATCGACGTATCGCAGGCCGGGTAAGCCCTGAAGGCGCAGCCATTGCATTGCAGATTGCCGACCACGGCACTGGCTACTGGATTCGCCCCGTGGATGGCGCTGACGCCCTCGCTGACGGGGAACAGACGTTCGAGTTATTTGCCTCGATTGGCGACCTTGAACCCGGTCTGCATAGCCTTCGCCTGGTGGCGATCGACGAGCAGGGCGTCGCCGGCCAGCAACGCGATTTTCCCATCTGCATCGCGGCCGAAATTCCAGACAACCTGAACTCCTGTGAACCGACGCTGAAGCCGCCCGGGGCCATCGTCTCGCTGTACTGGAACGCCAACGCAGATGTGGATCTGGTCCTGATTGGCCCGGATGGACAGGTTCTGGACGCCAGGAGACCCTTTGGCACCTCGGCCGACGGCGGTATTCCGGCCGACGTCCTTCGAGACCCCACCATTCCCCGTTTCGATCGCGACTCCAACGCAGGCTGTGCGGTCGATGGCAGACGCCGCGAAAACATCGTGTTTCCTGAACCACCCGAGTCGGGCACCTGGCTCATTCATGCACGACTCTATGAGAGCTGCGGCGTCCCGTCCGTCAACGTCGTCGCCGAAGTGTATCGCCGACTCGAGGGCGCCGACAGCACGTGGTCCCTGCTGCGTGTGGCCGAAGCAGGAACCACGTTTAACGCCGTTCAGGCAGACGGCGGCGCGGGCAACCTCACCTACCTCTTTCCGCTGACGTTCCCCTGAGCAAAGCGTCGAGAGCCCTTCATTTATCGTCGCTTCCGGGCCGCGAAGCGTTGTCGCGAGTAAGTCATGAATATTGTCGATCAAATGCTGAAAATTGCCCTTCTGGGCAGTGAATGGGTGCTGTGGTTACTGATTGTCCTGTCTGTACTGTCTTTGTCGCAAATGGCCGAACGCTGGTGGTTCTTTCGCAAAAATGAGCGTGCCTCGGATGGCGTGCGTGATGCCCTCACCGCTGCGCTGCTCGAAGGTGGCCATGCAGTCGACGAGGCCCTCGCGAAGTTTCGCTGTGTTGAAACCGAGGTCCTGCGTGCCGCCTGGAAGTTTCGGGTCGGTGGCTCCGAGGGCGTTACCGACGCCATTGAGAGTGAAATGGCGGTCGCCCGCGAGAAGCTCGAGTCGGGTATGACATTCCTGGGTACCATCGGTAACAACGCGCCGTTCATTGGTCTGCTGGGAACCGTTATTGGCGTTATTGAGGCCTTTGAACAACTGGGTGCCGGTGATGACGCCGCGATGGGTCGCGTCATGAGCCTGATCGCTGAAGCACTCGTCGCGACCGGCGTCGGCATTTTCGTCGCCATCCCGGCGGTCGTGGCCTACAACGTGGCCCAGTCGCGCATTGCAGCGATCGAGGGAGAAACCGCGGCGCTCGGAAAACTCATGAGCGCCTGGCTGCGCTCGAATCACGAAGCACCCTCACCCGCGACCGCAGCCGCTCCGTCTCCCATCGCCCTGCACAAAAGGCCCGAGGGTGCCTCCACTTCCTTTGGCGCGGCGGAGTAAGCGATGGCAGGCACGACCCCGTCAGGAAACCGCGGTCGCGGACAGATTGTGGGCATCAACGTCACCCCGATGGTCGACGTCGTGCTCGTTCTGCTCGTCATCATGATGGTCTCATCGACCTATATTGTCTCGCAAAGCCTCAAGGTGAATCTGCCAACAAGCGCGTCGTCCGACGGCGCGCCGCCGGCGACCGCCATTGTGAGCATCAGCCCGGAAGGGACCTTTCGCTTCAACGGCGACGAAATCGATGAGCCCGGGCTCATTGCCGCCCTCGTCGCAGCGCGCGCCGAGAGCGCCGACCTCACCGTGGTGATCAGCGCCGACCGCGAAGCGCAGCACGGCATGGTCGTGCATGTCATGGACCTCGCCCGGCA
>JAGWVZ010000396.1 GCA_018970625.1 Myxococcales bacterium
GCGCGCTTCGCGAGGGCCCACCAGCCACGCCGCCGGAACACTCCGCAACAACAACCACGTCGGGCATGGCAACGTCATCAGGCTCAGCGGCACCCAGAACAGGTCCAGCAACAACAGATCAGGGCGCCACGCACGCAGCGCCTGCGCCATCGCAGACGTGTCTGCCCGCTGCGCGTCACGCAGCAGGTCCGTCTCCAGCTCTACCTTGCAAAGGTGGTCACCTGCCAGTTCGTTCCAGCTGTTTTCCGGCGAAAATATCCGAAATTCAAACGCCACATTTTGACGTTCCAGCGCAGCCAGAATCGCTTTGCCGCGCATCAAATGGCCCGCACCATGAGTGCCTGCCGTAAAATAGGCGATCCGCATGGGCATCAGGCAGATTCAGGAGGAGAAACAGAAATCTGCAAAATCTACCTCGCCAATATCCAGACAACCACGAACATCGCTGCAGCTGCCCGGCGATGAATCAGCGATTGACACCTCTACCTCGCGCGGGCGCGCACACGCCGCCGCTTCGCCAAGGTCTCGCACCGTTACAATGTCGTTCACCGGAACGTTCGCGCAAAACTCACCCGTGCGATCGGGCAGGACGGACAGCGACACACCACCCAGCACCAGCCCCACCGGCCGCTCAAACGGACGACCACCGTCGGAGAGCCGTCCCGTAATGCACGTCGAGAAACTCTCCGCGCCCAGCGTAATCGTGCCCGCGTCGGCGCAGCCGCTACCACCGCACGTCGCCGCCAGGGTTGAAGTCGATACCGCCGACACCCCGCTGTAACGAATGCCCGGCTCAAAACCCTCAATCTGCAGCAACACATTGTCGCCAGCCAGGGCTCGCGCACAGAAACGGCCATCGGCGCCGCTCGTCGTGGTCGTCACACGACCACCCGACTGACTGGTTGACGCGATGCGAGCGCCGTTCACCGGCTCTCCCCGATCATTCAGAACAATACCGCTCACACAACCCACGTTGCCCAACACCAGCTCCAACTGCTGACATGACGTGGGCGCCGCGCAACTCCCCCCTGGCGGCAGAAGACCTAACCCCGTCAGCTGGGCAGACTGAGCACCCAAAAGGGATTCACCTCGCGCATACACATCGTACGAGCTGCTCGGCTCCACTTCGATACACCATGAACCATCGGCACCAGCCCGATCGAACTCGGCTCCGGTACCCGTATTCAATGCCACCAGCGCATTCGACGCCGCGCCTGACTCAAAGAACACCGTTCCAGCCACACAACCCAGTTGCGGCACGACCAGCTCTCCCAGATTCAGGCATGTCGAGCCGTCGCAGGTTCCACTGCCCACCTCTGCCACAAAGCTCGCCACGGTCCCCAGATAGCGTGAACCATCCAGAACACCATTGACGCGCAAATACGCGGTCTGGCCAGCGGGAACTGGCACACAGAAATTCCCAGACTCATCAGCTCGCACAGTACTGCCCAGACGCCCCGTAAATGCCGTCACTTCCGCTCGCGGAATGGGTGTCCCCTGCGATGTCAGCACCTCACCGCGAACGCATGCATCGGAAAACGACGTATCCAGCACAAAGTCACCCACATCCACACACGCCGCCCCCACGGCACCCGTATCCACGCGACGCACCGTAACACCCGTCCACGTGCCCAGCACCTCGGCCTGCCCAAGGAGATCGATCCGCGACGAAGCGCGTGCGAACACCGAAAAACGACCATCGCTGCCGGTCGCAGTCGCTGTAACACCCAGATAATCCACCCCTCGGGTCGCCACCGGCTGATTGACCAGCGCTGTACCACGCCCATCGACCATCCGACCGGTCAAACACGACCGCTCGGCCACCCGATCTGCGTTCCACCAGGTAAAGTGGCTGACCTCCATCGTAAAAATCAAACGGCGTGAGAACGGCGCGATCGATAAACGTGCTTCACCCTCTTCGACCCACACCCCCAGATTTTCATCGAAATACCATGCCGGAATAGAAGTCAGCTCCTCGTCCGAGTCCAGCCCCGCGTTCGCGATGGACGGTGCCGCCGAAAACTCCAGCGTCGCTGTCGCACCCTCGGCCAGTTGCAGCGGTTCCCCGGTCACCGCATCAAACAGCCTAACCTCGACCGCACCAAAACTCTCAATAAATGCCTCCGAACCGTCTGCCGTTACGGCCGACATATCACCCGGAAAACTGTTCATCCCGGCGACAGCCAGACCGGGGGCAGCGTCCACTGGCAACACCGCCATCTTCACCAGCACATTGTCCACCGGCGCACCGGCCGCATTCACGACGCCATTGGTCGGCAGCGTAACGCCGATCGCAGAATCCAGATTGGCGCACTCCGACAGCAGAATAACACCCGGCGCGCTGGCGGTGCTCACCGTCGCGCCGCAACCGCGCAGCAGCTCCACCGACTGCCAGGCATCAGCGTCCGGCTGCAGGTTCAAGGTCCGGGTCATCGTCGAAAAAAAGGCCCCCGGAGCCTCGACCTCGACGTGCATCGTGACGTCTACGCCCACCGGCAGGCCCGTCAGCTCGAACTCACCGTTCAGGTCCGTCACCGTCTCGGCATCGCCCACACGCACCGTCGCATTCACGATGGGCGCTGTCTCCAGACTCAGCGCTTCGGTCACCCGACCACGCAGCACACCCGTGAACGCCACCGACGCATCGTCACCACCGGCGTCTACATCGGATGCACCCGTGTCATCCTGCGTTCCGGAATCCGTCGCATCGGTCAGCACATCGTCAGCCACATCCGGCAACGATGCGTCAGAGGCGTCGATGTCGTCTTCGGCATCTACACGCACGTCCGCAGAAATGTCAGACGTGTCGATATCGTCCGTCGTCGCATCCGGCAACACATCGTCGCCACCGCTCGTATCCCCCGCAGCGTCCACGTCAGGCGTCACCGGCTCATCAGAACCACCACATGCCGTGAGCAAGGCACAAAACAACAGATTCTGAATCGCAGTACGACGCATCCGAAAACTCCATCACGGCAATAACGAAAACTGACCGCGGCCGTAAAACCACAATTTTTTACGCATGTACAGTACCCCTCTGACCGACTCTCACGCCTCTCAACCGCCAGAATCACCCGAAACCCACGTGAACACCTCAAAACTCTGAGCTGCATACCATTTCGTCGACTCAGGCAAAGGTGTACCGTGATGAATTCATCTTCATCCTGTCGCTGAAATCAAAGACCCCCGCACTGACTCCCCTGCTTGCCAGGTTACCGGCCTGCGTGGCACACGACACAAATCATCTGACTGCACCTCGGATTTTTCACCATGCCAGCCAGCGACTTTCAACACCGGACCGTTCTCATTACCGGCGCATCGGCCGGCGTCGGCAAAGCAGCCGCCGAGGCCTTTCATGCGGCGGGCGCCAACGTCGTGCTGATGGCGCGAACCGAAGCGCCGCTTCGCAGGGCGGCAGAACCCCTCGAGCGTGCCCACTGGATTGCCGTAGATGTCGCCGACACCACCGCCATGTCACGCGCCATCGCCGAGAGCGCTGAACGCTTCGGCGCCATTCACGGGCTGGTCAATAATGCGGGAGCCCATTTCCGCGGCGCGCTCGAAAAACGCTCGGTCGACGAGATCGCCGCCATGGTGGACGTAAACCTCCGCGCCCCGCTGGTGCTGACGAGAATGGTCCTGCCCTGGCTCAGACAACAGGGCGGCTTTATTGTCAATGTCGCCAGCCTGGCCGGCAAGGTACCCCTCGATGGAGCCGCTACCTATTCCGCGACCAAGTTCGGGTTGAGGGCGTTCACCATCGCCATGGCGCAGGAATTATGCGGTTCAGGAATTACCGTCAGCGCAGTCAGTCCCGGACCCATCGATACTGGCTTTATTATGGACGATATCGACGAAGTCGAAGACATTGTCTTTAGCCAGACCCTATGCTCTGCGGCCGATGTGGCCAACATGATTCTGGCCTGCGCCAGAGACGGAAAACTCGAACGGGAATTCCCGGTCGGCGGCGCGAAACTCGCCACGCTTGGCTACCTGATTCCCGAGCTGCGGCGAACCATAAAGCCGTTCCTTAACGCAAAGGGACGCCGGGTCAAAGAACAACTTCGAAAATCCCGA
>JAGWVZ010000397.1 GCA_018970625.1 Myxococcales bacterium
TGCCGGACGCGTGGCACTCGGCGAACGAGCCCAATCAGAGCGGTGGTCACGACCGCACTCACAAGCGCTCCTGCAAACAGCGCCGGACCCGTCAAAAGGCCGGTCGCAAGCCACGCCAGGAGCAGTCCAGGCAGGGCAGTATGCGACAGCGCGTCGGCCATCATCGACATTCGCCGCAAGTACAGGACGCACCCGATGAGCGCGCACGGCACCGCGACCAGGCAGCCCATCAGCAGCGCTCGCCACAGCCAGGGGGCATCCCAGGGGATCATGACCCACCCCGCACGGCTGTTTGCTGTTGCGATGCGACCAGTGACTGACCACCCGCCACCAGCGCGAAAATCAGTCCCGCCATGACAACCATCGCTGGACCCGTCGCCACGCCCTGCCAGACGTAACCGGCCCAGGCGCCCGCAAACCCGCAAAGCCCACCCATGACGCCCGAAAGAAGCAGCGTCGTCGACAGGCGTCTCGACACCAGCAGCGACGTCGACGCCGGTAGCACCAGCATGGCAGACACCAGCACAAGTCCCACAGCCCGAACCGCCAGAACCACGACAATCGCAAGGAGCGCCGTGGTGGCGATTCGCACCCGATCCGGTCGGAACCCAGACAACCGGGCGAATGAAGGATCAAAGGTCGAGAGTTGCAACGCCCTGAAAAACAGCAGGGTCAGCGCGATCAGGGCGACCATCATGCCCGTCAGAAGCCACGCCTGCGCCGGCGTCACCGACGCTGCGTTCCCCAGCAGAAAGCTCTGCAGGCCGGCCCGCGCAGCACCCGGACTCCCCGTCACGCGTTGCATCAGCGCAACGCCGAGCCCGAAGAAGCTCGCAAGTACCACCGCGAGCGACGAATCGGGGCGGGTTCCACCCCAGCGCTGCAGCCCGTGGAGCACCGCCATGGCGCAAAGACCCGATGCGAGCGCCCCGCTCATCAGGACGGCCGAGTGCGACGAACCGGTCAGCAGGAAGGCAAGGCACAGGCCGGGCAGTGTAGCATGAGCCGTCGCGTCACCCACCAGAGATAGCCCTCGCAACACCATCCATACGCCAGAAACCCCGCACATTACGCCAACAACGACTGCACTTAGCGCTGAGTACTGCACGAATGCATATTCAAACGCGAGGAACTCCAGCGCACGTTCCACCCAGACCGCGTTCACTGCCCGCTCCGTCGTGCGTCCTGCATCACGAACAGGCTGCTGCCATAGGCGCGAGACAAGGTATCCGGCTGCAATACGACGTCAGGGGCGCCCTGCGCCACTACGCCGCCTTTTATCAACACCAGCTCGTCGAAGTAGTGGGCGGCCGTATGCAGGTCATGATGGACCACGACCACGGTCACACCGTCGCGAACCAGTTCCTGAAGTACGTCCATAAGTACGCGTTCGCTGGCCGCATCTACGCCCGCAAAGGGCTCATCCAGCAGCACGAGCCGCGCTTCTCGCGCCAGCGCTCGCGCCACGAAGGTGCGCTGTTGCTGACCGCCAGAGAGCTCGGAAATGCGTCGATTGGCCAGCTCGGTCAGACCGGCGCGGGCCAGGGCTGTGTCCACCGCAGCGTGGTCGGCTGCGCGCATGCGACCGAACAGGCCCAGCGTCGCATATCGCCCCTGCTCCACGACGCCGCGCACGGTAATCGGGAAGTCCCAGTCCACCGCCGAGCGTTGGGCAACCTGCGCCATGTGCCGAAGTGCGGCCGATCCGGTCTCACCAAACACGCGGATCACGCCAGCCTGCGGACGAACCTCGCCGGCGATCGCCTTCATCAACGAGGATTTACCCGCACCGTTCGGACCCAGCACGCCGCTCAGGCGACCCGACCGGAGGTCCAGATCGACATCTTTCAAGGCCACCAACGGGCCATACTGCACCGTGAGTCCGCGAATCGATATGGCTGTACCGTCGGTCATGGTGCCTGCCCGACGGCTACGGGCGGCGTACAAGAGCCGCCCAGACCGTTCACGATCAGGCAGGTGTTGGTGACCATCATCCCCGCCCAGGTGTCGGCGCCCGAGCCCGGTTCTCCCAGACTGTCGGAGTACAATGGTCCGCCCACCGGCACGCCGGCCTCTCGACCCACCTGCTCAATCAGCCCTCCATTGACGGAGGTTTCGCCGAACACCATGGGCAAATGTCGCGCGCGCACGACCTCGACGACGCTGATCACGTCGCGCTGACTGGCCTCCTGCGCGGTACTTACGCCTTGCACTGCCTGCACCTGTAGCCCATAGGCCCGCGCATACCACGCGAACGCGTCGTGGCTGGTCACCAGCACCCGCTGCGGTTCCGGGATCGATTGAATCTGCGCCCGCGTCCACGCGTGCAAGCCGCGAACCTCCTGTTCGAACCTTGCATGCGCGGCGATCACCTGTGCCGCTGCAGCCGATTGCTCGCCATGCAGTTGTTGCAGGGCGGTGGCAATGCGATCTCCGGCGTTCTCCCAGGCATCGGCGTCGAACCAGAAGTGAGGGTCTGGCGTTCCCTCGTGCACTAGTGGTTCGATCCCGTCACTGGCGGTGACCAGCGGTCGGGTGCCACCCGCGTTCGCCAGCAGCGAGTCCACCCAGCCTTCCAGACCAAGGCCGTTCCGTACCACCAGCGCGCTGCGCGCTACCGTCGCGGCATCGGAAGGGGTCGCCTGATAGACGTGGGGGTCGGCACCAACCGGCATCAGGCACTGAACGTCGATCGTCCCGGCGCCGATTTCCTGTGCGAGGTCGCACAACATGGTCGTCGTACCGACGACGACTGGCCTACCGGTTGGCGCTGACTGCGGCGTACATGCGCTCGCGAATAGTGTGATCAGGAAAAGTGAAACGCGCATTCGCAAACACCAAACGAGAAACTTAGGTAGGGCTAAGTTGTGGGATGTGGTGTGTCAACAGGTGGGCTGCGCCGTAATTTCACCTCGGCGTACAGGATCGACTCCCTGAAGTACGTGTCCCCCTGTTCATCCCGTCGCAGCGAATCAGCGGCGGCTGCATGTCTGTCTGGTCATTCTCCGCTCTCAGCCTCCTCCTCGCCGTCTTCCTGAACAAGCGGGAATGGATCGGGAAGGTCTGTCCAGCGCGCCGGTGTCATGGCGCCCTCGGACTCCCTCACCAGGCACTTGTCCAACTCGTCGCGAATCCAGTCTTGCTGCATCTGAATACCGATGAACACCAGCGACTGCGCGCGGTCACCGTACACATCGTGCCATTCCACGTCGGTGGGCGCGCCGTCGGGATACTCCTGCTGCTCTTCGTCGGACATCGCAGCCCACCAGTGACCAGCCGGCTTGAAGCTGCGCGCTCCCCCCGCGAGTGCCCATTCAAAAGCGACGTCGGGTTTGGTGGCCAGCCAGAAAAAGCCTTTGGCGCGCACCACGCCGGGCCAGGGCGACTGAAGAAAGTCCCACAGTCGTGACGGGTGAAACGGAGCGCGCGCACGATAGACAAACGACGTAATGCCATACTCCAGCGTCTCTGGCGTGTGCTCACCTGCCAGCTCCTGTTGCCAGCCCGCGCTGGTTTGCGCCGCCTCCATGTCGAAGAGTCCGGTGTTCAGGATGGCTCCCGGTTCCACCTTGCCGAACTGGCTCCTGATGACCCGTGCGCGCGGATTCAGTCGGGCCAGCAGGGAGTCCAGCTTTCTCTGGTCTTCCTCCGACATCCGGTCGGTCTTGTTCATGACCAGAATGTCCGCAAACTCAATCTGGTCCACCAGCAGGTCGGCAATCGTGCGATCATCGTCTTCGCCGAGCGACTCACCACGATCGGCGAGCAGGTCGTTGGAGTACAGGTCGGCCAGCAGGGCAGGGCCGTCCACGACCGTGACCATGGTGTCCAGACGTGCGACGCTGGATAACGACTCGCCCTGCTCATCCTCAAACACGAATGTTTGCGCTACGGGCAGGGGCTCACCAATGCCGGTTGACTCGACCAGCAGGTAGTCGAAGCGACCGGTGCGGGCCAGACGCGACACCTCTTGCAACAGGTCATCGCGAAGCGTGCAGCAGATGCAGCCGTTCGACATTTCGACCAGCGACTGCTCTGTGCGCGCCACCTCGGTGTTCGAACGCACC
>JAGWVZ010000398.1 GCA_018970625.1 Myxococcales bacterium
TATCCGGAAACCTACGAGAATGCAGCTGTCGAAACCATCTGCGATGGACTCGACAACAACTGTAACGCGCAGATTGACGAGGGCGATTGCGACTGCCAGCTCGACAATACCGCCGCGCTCGAATGCGGACGCGATACCGGCGAATGCACCCGCGGCATCAAGGTATGCGGACAGGATGCGGTGCGTTCCGAGTGCCTCGCCGCCTTCAATCCGCGCGTCTGTGAAGACGGCACCGATTGCTCCGATTCGGGTGAATGTCTGGACGGATCCGTCTGTGCACAACAGACCTGCGAAGCGGACGAAGATTGCACCCTCTACCCCAACGGCTTCTGCGTACAGGAGCTCGTCAATGTCGTCGAAAGCATCGACGATGGCTGCGATTCCAACAGCCCATCGCGCGACTGCCCCCAGACTGTGTGTCGGTACCTCGAAGGCGTCGATGAGTGCGCGGCTGACGAAGACTGCCCCGAAACCGAATCCTGCGTCGGTGGATTCTGTCAGGTCGGCGTGACCGCTCCGCTCGCCAGCGACCCGTGCAACGGGCTCGACGACAACTGCGACGGCCTCATTGACTCCCCCTCGCGTACGACGTCCTGCGGGCAGTGTCCCTACAACAGCCTGCTCACCAATCTGGCCACCGCCGTCAACGGCAGCACCTTCTACTGCGTCGATCGGTACGAAGCATCAAGGCCAGATGCCTCAGGTGCAGACGCCGGAAACTTCGAACTCTACGCGGCTTCGCAGGCCGGTGTCGTTCCGTGGACCGGTATTTCACCCGAAGAGGCCCTGGTCGCCTGTCAGGGCTCGGAGTACGCCACTGCGGTCGGGCTGCCCTCCGGGTCCCCGGCAGTCGCCATCAAGGCGCTCTGCATCTCGTCGGTCTGGGCTCAGGGCTGCGGCGGCATCACCGGACGCGAGCGTCTGTACCCCTACGTTGAAGGCATCACACAGGACAACTTCCAGGCTGGCACCTGCGTCGACAGCAACCGCGGAGTCGATGGACCGCAGCTGACGGGTGCCTCGCCCGAGTGCTGCTATGCGCCCAACCCGACCTTCCCCGACGTCACCACCTGCGACATGGTGGGTAATGTCGCCGAGTGGGTCACGGTACCCGGTAGAACTGCGCTGGCCGGTGGCTCCTATCAGGACTCCGACCCCGCGATCCTCTCTTGCGGGAACGGAATTTCCTACCAGACCGCGCCCGATGTCGAGTCGTTCGACGGAATCGACAGCATCGTGTTCCGCTGCTGCACGCGGCCTCTGCGCTAATCCCCGAAGGCGCTGCCGCCCTGCGAAGCGTTCGCTCATCGCGGCACGAAACCTCGCTGTTCAGCTAATTCCCCAGCCGCGAAAGCTTACTTCAGGGTCGCTACCGCTTCTGCGATGCGGCGAACACCTTCCGTGATGTTCGCTTCGCTGGTCGCGTAGCTCAGACGAAGGTAGCCGGGCGCGCTGAATGAGCTGCCCGGAACCACGGCAACGCGTGCGTGGTCCAGCAGCCAGCCGGCCAGCGCGAAGTCATTCTCCAGCACCACGTCGCCAGCCTTCCGGCCCACATAGGCGCTGAAATCGGGGAACGCATAGAACGCGCCGCGCGGACGGACCAGCTTTACACCCGGGATCGCGAGCAACTTCTCACAGATCAGGTCGCGTCGCGCCTGAAACTTCGCCCGCATCGGTGCGATGACCTCCTCGTTCAGCTGCAGCGCGGTCACGGCCGCCTGCTGCGTCACCGACGTCGGATTGGACGTGCTCTGGGACTGAAGACGCTCCATCGCCGAAATCAGATTCGCCGGCGCGATGGTGTAGCCCAGGCGCCAGCCCGTCATGGCGAAGGCCTTCGACATGCCATTGATCAGAATGTAACGCTCACGCAGCTCCGGCCGCAGCGCCAGAATCTCTGCATACTCCTCGCCATCATAGACGAGCTCGTCATAAATGGCATCGCTCACGACCACCAGGCCCGGCTTGGAGACAATCCAGTCCGCAAGACGTTCAAGCGCCGCCCGGGACCACAGCGCGCCCGTGGGATTGGCCGGATTATTGATGAGAATGGCTTTCGTCTGCGGCGTGTATGCGCGCTCGAGCGCCTCGATCGACGGCATGAAGCTCTCGTCCGGGCTGCCGAACACTTCGATGGCCTTTGCGCCGGCCATCTCGATCTGGGTGATGTAACTTACCCATGCCGGGGTCGGCACGATGACCTCGTCGCCCGGGTCCAGAAACGCGAGCCACATGTTGTAAAGCGAGTGTTTGGCTCCACAAGAGGCCAGCACCTCGTTGTCGGCGAACTGAAAGCCGAAGCGGCGATGGTAATACGCGCGGATGGCCGCCTTCAGCGCGGGTGTGCCGCCGACAGCGGTGTATTTGTGGTGCCCCTCACGCAGGGCGGTGATGGCCGCCTCCACAATGGGGGATGGGGTCATAAAATCGGGCTCGCCGGCCGAAAAGGAGACCACATCGACGCCTTGCGCCTTGAGCGCTTTGGCCTTTCCGTCAATGGCGAGCGTGGGAGAGCCGGGAATCCGGGCAGCGGCTGCAGAGACTTTCATGGGCATTCTTGACAGGTCACGAGTGCGTGGGCTCAGGGGCGACCGAGCCGCTGAAGAAGGCGGTCGCGTACGGCCGCCGGGACAAACTGATCGATCGCTCCGCCCAGCTGTGCGACCTCTTTGACCAGGCGCGAGCTAATATAAAACGTCTCTGGATCAGACATCAGGAACACGGTGTCTACGTCGGGTGCCAGCTGCCGGTTCATGTTGGCCATCTGGTACTCATACTCGAAGTCGGCGGTGCCGCGCAGCCCGCGAAGAATGACGCCGATGCCGTGATTGCGCGCGTAGTCCACGAGCAGGCCTTCAAAGGTCTCCACCCGCAGCGCCGGGCGCGGGCCCATGACCTCATGAATCAACGCGATGCGCTCTTCGAGTGAGAACAGACCTGACTTGGAGATGTTTCGCGCGACCGCGACCACGACCTCGTCAAACATGTTCAGACCGCGCTCAATAATAGCGACGTGCCCGACCGTGATGGGGTCGAAACTGCCGGGGTACATCGCAACACGGGGCATGTTCACTCGCGGGGACGAAGAAAAGATATCTGGGTGTCTCCCCAGGTGCGCTCGCCCAAATACAACAACGATGCAGGCAAACGGGGAGGTTTACGACGATCGTGTTCGTACACGATCAGGGCATCCGATGCGAGTGAACACTGCAGGCGCAGTGCATCAAGCGTGGCAGGCCCCTCGTCACAAGCATAGGGCGGGTCCATGAACACCAGGTCAAACGGACTCGCGCTCGCGATGCGCGATAATGACGCCGGCAACGAGCCTGCGACGACCGCGACGCGCTCGGCACAGCCGAGCTTGCGAACGTTCTCCCGTATCGCGGCAAGCGCCGGCTTGGCAGCCTCCACCAGGGTGGCGTGAGCGGCTCCTCGGCTGAGCGCTTCCAGGGCAAGCGCGCCCGAGCCGGCGAAGAGGTCAAGCACCCGCAGCTCTGCAAAACCGGCGCGCAGCCGAGCGGATTGCAGGTGCGAGAAGAGCGCCTCGCGCACGCGGCCGGAAGTGGGGCGGGTGGCATCGCCGGCGGGCGCCACCAGTGCGCGACTGCGCCACTCTCCAGCGATGATCTGCACGTTGGCTCCCGGTGAAAAGGGTCATGTGGCCGCTCGAACCGACGATTGCGCGTCGGCTCCCTATCACGACGCAGCTCGAAACACCTCAGGAATTTGGCAGGGCGGTGGTCCCCCCGGGGCACACCTGTGACTGTGGCAGTCTCTCACGCAGGAGCGCTGGTGCCCGATCTTTTCGTAACTACCTGAACCTGTGAAACAAACGCCCCCGTTGTGCCACGTTGGTCGTGGCGTTGCCGTGGAAAAGTGCGAAATGCGCACACTAAGTTGTTGACCACGTGGCGCGACTTCCCGTATGCAACCCCTCCCACGCCGACGGCAGGGCCCTGAGAAGGGTGCTGACAGAAGGGTGGTGGCGTCTGTGTTACGCGAGTGACCAGCGCCGGGTTCTTTGAAAACTGAAGAGAGGAATGGCGACGAATCCCGGGAGGGA
>JAGWVZ010000399.1 GCA_018970625.1 Myxococcales bacterium
GACGACTCCGCGAGAGAGTCAAAATCGGGTAGCTCTGCACAGGTCGCAGCCTCCTGTGCCTGACAGGTCAGCGGTTCGCCACGACAGACCAGCTCGTTTCCACACACCAACGCTCCGCGCTGGGTGCAGGGGTCACCCGTCAAGGGCGCCGTCTCATCGTTCGGCACGCAGATCGGGTCGGCGCCTCCATTGGACAGGCATTGCGAGCCCGGTTCGCAAACCGAACGTACGTCGTCCACGACACACGATTGACCTGCCGCGAGCACGGCATCGACCTGACTGACACGGAGCAACCCGGCCAGCACATCCGAAGCGAACGCGTCTGCCCGAAGCCAGCGAACCGAATCGGTCTCGACGTCGACGGTCAGCCAGGCGTTGCTTCGCGTGGTCGGAGCCGAGCAGGTGCGAACACTCGTACCAGCCGGACAATCGGACAGTTCAGAAAGCACCAGACGACCACTCGCAGCGCTTGAAACCGCCTCAATCAGGTAACGGCCCGCCGTCGGGAACCGCAACAGGACATCGCGTTCTGTACCGCCACGAGTGCCACACGTTGCGTCAGTGGGCGCATCGTCACTGGCATCCGAAAACGGCAGGTTCACCTCGACGACCGGCCGATTCACTTCGGCAATAATCGTCGCGTCCAAGTCACCACAGCCGGGCCGTTCGGTGAAGGTACAATCCAGACACGCCGCGCCCGAACCTTCCGAAGTGCCGTCGCATTCCTCGCCGGTGTCCACGACACCATCGCCGCAGAAGGCAGGGCTACAGCTCGTGCGGCACGCATCCGGGGCGGTGTCACTGTTTTCGGCACCATCGTCGCACTGCTCGTCGTCCTGCGTCACGCCGTCCCCGCAGACGCATGTGCACGCGGGGTCGGCGCAGTCTGCCAGACCGTTGGAATCTTCGTCGCCTGCGACCGCGCAATCCTCTTCGTCAGGCAACGCACATGACGAATCACAATCGGAGTCTGCACAGTCCGCGGCACTGTCTCCATCGTTGTCAATGCCATCGGAACAGGCGACCTCGGGACCAGGCGCAGGGCAGGATGCCTCGCAGTCCGGATCTTCGCAGTCGGCCAGTCCATCTCCGTCGTTGTCCTGTGCGTCATCGCACAGCTCCGATGAAGAACCCTCTGTGGTGCAGGCGGCCGAGCACCCATCCCCCTCGATGTTGTTACCGTCGTCACAGGTCTCGGCGCCCACCCGCAAGCTGTCCCCGCAGACCGGAACGCAGATCACCCCTTCGCAATTCCAGCCCGCTTCGGCGGTGCAATCCAATGAACAGCCATCACCGGGCAGCAGGTTGCCGTCGTCACATGTTTCTGCGACCTCGAGCACACCATCGCCACAAATGGCGTTCGCAGCATCATCTTCGCCACACGCGACCAGCTGCGCTGAGCAGCACACCCCCACCACGAGCATGGCCAACACACGAGCTGTGAACAGCTCGGTCACCGCAGCCAGAACATGCCGCTGGTCACGGAATACAAGCCTGGTCAGTCTCTCTGTCTCAGCACTACGCATAGTCTATTTCCTTCACCGGGTACGGCTCAATGCCGAGACCGCCTTGTGTATGGGCACTTCACGGATTCAAGCATCGAATACGCACACGCAGGTCTCGAAGGGTACCTGCGTTAGTGCTGGTACTGGTATTTTGAAAGTACAGGGTCCATGTGCCCCGGGCCCAGTCCCACAGGTCGAGATCATAGAAGTCCTCGTAGGCATAATTGCGGGACCAGCCGACCGGATTGACGAACGTCGCGTTTTTCGAGAAATCCCAGAATCCGCCCGAACTACTATTGTCAAGCCACGCATAAAGAACGCCCGACGCTGTCAGAGAGCTCCACTCCGCGTCGATCTCGACGTCAGCCACCTCACGGCAATTGGTCACCGGAGCCGAGACCGACAGGATAGAATTTGGCGCTACCACCAACGATTGTCCTGAGACATCCATGATGGTCACGTAGGAGTCAGTATCGCAGAAGGCGTTTACCTGACCGCACTCTACCGCCACCTGACTCGGCGCAGAGGCTGATCCTGATGAGCGTGCAATGATACGAGTGACAATGCCATTGCCCGGACAGTCATAGGTTTGACCCAGACTCGTCGTTGCGTTCGACACTGTACCGGCAACGAGAGAGGTACCATCGTGCGTGAAGCTTCGGCAACGCGGCCTCAGGTTCGTGTTGGCAGTGCCCACGTACGACACACCCGTCATGAACGTCCCCGCAGGACATGTGCCAGCCGTAGCGAGTGTTCCTGCTCCCACCGCTGTTCCGGTAACCACCGACGCACCCTGACCAGCGGCGGTCGAAGCACGCCCCCGGGTCAGGCGATACGAGTACGGATTCGTGGTGGTGTTGTGCGCGTTGGCTACCGTGCCACAGGTTGGCTGAATACGATTCGCGTTTGAACCACTGACGGTGCTGTTCAGCCCCACGGCGACATGAGAGGTGCTCAACGAGGTGCCACCACGGCAGGCAGCGTCAAAATAGAGGTGATTAACATCAGCGACTCCGAACAGCGGTGAGGTCGGAAGCGCGGGACCACACTTCACCCGGATGTTGTGAATAAAGAAGCCAGCCACCCCTGTGGTGTTATTGGTATGCAGCAAGTCGAAGCCAGTTACAATCTGGTCCGCTGGGCAGAGATACTCCGTCGGGTTGGGACCACCCGTACCAGGCCCAAACACCGCGGAAGTGTTGCGAGTCCGGGTCAGGGCAGTTGACGACGCATTGTAGGCCCATGTTCCACAGATTGCCTGCAAGCGGTCTATGGCATCGCCATAGGCAATACTCACACCCATCATGAACTGACCCGCAGGGCATTGGTAGTCGGTGAGTATGCCGGTTGCAGCGCTCGTATTGCCACGCACGGCTGAGCTCGAAACTGCCACCGTACCTCTCGTGATAGTTCGAGGTGCACCGGTCGCGGATGCTACGAGAGGTGCGCAGAAACCACCAAAGCGCTGAACAACTGGGGATACCCAGGTAGCTCGGAATCCGGCGGCGTAGGTACCCGGCGGGCAGTTATCACTCACCGGTGTTCCGCGGTCCTGAGCTAACCGTCCATAGAATAAGGATTCATTCGTGCTCTCCGCTCCCTGAACAGAGGAGTCAATCATACACGCCGTCGGCGTTCTCTCGAGCCCGCAGGTTGAGCTACAGCCGTCGCCGTTGGTCGCATTTCCGTCGTCGCACTCTTCGTACTCGGGGAACCATTCAAGCCGCAGACCGATCCAGTTGTTGGTCGTCAGCGGAACCACACGCCAGTAGCGGGCGGTCACCGGTGTCCACCGGTTGATCACGATCGAGTCCTTGTCGTAGTTACCCGTAAAGGTCGTGGTCCCCGTCGCCGGATTCGTGACGGCTGTCCATGCGCCACTTGCGGTGGTTCTGTATTCCACACGATATGACGTGACCCAGTCGCTCCAGGTATTGTGACGACGTCCCTGCGTGGCGATCGCGCCAACCTCCATGGGCACCAGGAAGTCGGTCTGAATAAAGTGCTGACCCACCCCAGGTGACCGTGACGGATCCAGATGCCAGCCTGCACCCGATGTGTTTTCGTTCAGGTTCGAATTCAGGCGCGCGGTCTCAGGCCCCGCATCATTCTGAAGGTTCGCGGTCAACTGGCTGTTGGCGATTCGACCATTGGCGACACCGAACGCCTGCGGATAGTCCACCACGCCGTCGCCGCAAACAGACGAGAAGCCCACCGGTACAACGCTCATGGGCGCCTGTGTGGGGGTAGAAGTTGCCTCGTCGCGGCCGGCCACCAGCGTGAAGAGCTCACCGCGGGCCGCATTGAACTGAATCGCGCCACAGTAGCAGTCCGGGCACGCATACGAGTCACGCACATTGCCTACGCCGGGCGCATTGCCGGTTGCGCACTGCAGGCCCGAGTACACACCCACTGTAGAGTCGTGGCCTGTGAACACATCGCTGTCGCTGCGGTACAGCTCCATGCGAAGGCTGGGGTACAATGGTGCTCCGGAGACACCTGCATTGCGACTCTGAATGCGCCAGTAGCGACCCGTTCGCGGCGCGAACGAGTTGTACAC
>JAGWVZ010000400.1 GCA_018970625.1 Myxococcales bacterium
GATCGCATCGACTTTGGCGCCAATTGCCCGCATGGCCGACCCGTGTGGTTCCGCATGACACTCGGTGAGATCGAGAAGAGATTCGACAGACGATGAACCCACACCACTCAGCCGATGTCCCGAGCGTCCTGGTCATCGGGGGGCCTACCGCAACAGGCAAATCAGCGCTGGCCCTGCGCATAGCCAACGAGCTGGGCGGCACGATCATCTCGGCCGATAGCGTTCAGGTGTATTCCGGCTTCGACATTGGCTCTGCAAAGCCAAGTGAGAGCGAGAGAGCTATGATTCCGCATCGGTGTATCGATGTCGCGGAGCCTCATGAGACGTTTCACGCGGCGCGCTGGGTCACCCTTGCAGATGCGGCTATTCACGAGGCGAATGCACAGGGCAGAGTTCCCGTTATTGTTGGCGGTACAGGTCTTTACATACGAAGTCTTATCCACGGCTTGAGCGAATCTCCTGAAGTGCCACCCGAAGTACGCGCACAACTGGAGACGGAACTCCAAACGGTGGGACCTGTGGAACTTCACGCCCGACTTGCCCAGGTGGACCCGGTAGCTGCGGCAAGAATTCACCCGAACGATTCGCTTCGAGTGACTCGAGCGCTGGAGGTGTTTCGGTTTACGGGTGTTGCGATGTCTGAGCATCAGCGGGCACATGGGCTCCGCCAACGACGCTATCGGGCGCTCTATCTCGTCCTGACGGCCGGTAGGGAAGTCCTTCGGGCTGCGATCAGCGTTCGCACCGAACGGATGTTGCGAGCTGGACTTGTAGAAGAAACGACGTCATTGCTGGCAGCGGGCGTGAGTGCTGATTGTTCGCCGATGCAATCCATTGGGTATCGTCAGGTGCTTGACGTGATGAGTGGACGTATGGAACGGCGGCAGCTTGCCGAGCAGATTTCGCTTGCCACGGCACAGTATGCGAAGCGTCAACGCACGTGGTTCCGGGGACAACCGGAGGTGCGGTGGCTACATGCTGAGGCGATCCCGACCTCCATCGCGCTGCACGTAGTGCAGTGGCTTCGTGGAGAACGTGAATGGGTCGGTGCAGACACCGAAGATTTGGCGATGGGGACACGGGATTGAGCGTGATCTCTGCGTGGTGAATGCGCTAGTGAGGCGCCGCTCAGGGAGACCCTACTCCCTGCCGTCGGCCCTGTGATTGTCATTCAGGTGACTGGAAATGCTGAAGATTTATCCATCGAGTGCGCTGTCAGGAGACGTGATTGTTCCGGGCGACAAGTCTGTTACCCACAGGGCGTTGCTCATTGGAGCGATCGCGCATGGTACCACCGAGATCCACGACCCGGGGCTCGGCGAGGACAACCGAGCCACCATGTCGGTTCTTCAGGCGCTCGGCGTCGACGCAACGCACGATTCTCCGCGCCACTTCACAGTGCGTGGGCATGGCCCGGAGTCATGGAAGGCCCCCTCCGCTCCGCTGGACTGCATGAACTCTGGCACGACTGCCCGCCTGTTGTCAGGGCTGCTCGCCGGGCTCGGAATCTCGGCCGAATTGACGGGTGACGCCTCGCTGCGGTCTCGTCCCATGAAACGGATTGCTGATCCGCTGCTGGACATTGGATTCGATGTGCGCGTTGGCGCCGATGGGCGCATGCCCATTCGAGTCGCTGGAACACCGAGCGCACGCGCGGATGAGTCAGTGCGAGCGGTGCTTCGGATTGCCTCCGCGCAGGTGAAGAGCTGCATTCTGCTGAGCCGCCTGTTTGCTTCTGCTGTAACGTAAGTCGCTGAGACTGCTGTGAGTCGCGACCATACCGAGCGACTGCTGAGAGCGTTCGGCGTGCGATGTGAATCTTCACCACACTATCGGAGTCCAGTCTCTGCCGCCGTTGACGATACCGTGCCATTGGTGCGTTTGCATCCGGCGACGAGGCTTGAAGGTCGTGTCCTTCACATTCCGGGTGATACGTCATCTTCGGCATTCTGGGTCGCGGCAGGACTCGTCACGGGCGGTGCTGTGCGGGTATGCAATGTCGGTGTGAATCCGACGCGCTCGTCGTATCTGGATGTATTGCAACGCATGGGAGCCAACGTGCGTCTCTCCAATCGGCGTCTGCTCTCGTCCGGTGAACCGGTAGCCGACCTGACGACGTCGGCCGGCGATTTGCAGGGTACCGTCGTGGCGGGTCCTGAAATACCGATTTTGATTGATGAAATTCCGATCCTCGCGGTGGTTGCTGCGCGCTGTCACGGTCGGTTCGAGGTGCGCGATGCCTCGGAGCTGCGGGTGAAAGAGAGCGATCGAATCGCGATGATGGTGGGTCTGTTGCGTGAGTTGGGGCTGCAGGTGGATGAATACCCCGACGGATTTGGTTTTGAGGGAAGTGCTGGTAAGCCTCTGTCAGCTGGGCGTTTTCAGGCAGCCGGAGACCATCGCATCGCGATGAGCGCCGTGGTCGCAGGTCTGGCGTGTGACGGCACGAGCGAATTGGATGATCCAGCTTGCATTGCGGTAAGTTACCCTACTTTTCTTGAAGAAATCACCCGGCTGGGTGGACGCGTGTCCTAGCGCCTTCGTACGCGCACCGTGACGGAGACAGCATGATTATTGCCATCGATGGTCCGGCAGGCTCGGGCAAGAGTACGATTTCGGCTCGACTGGCGGCTGAACTGGGGTATCAGCTCATCGATACGGGCGCCCTGTATCGCTGCGTTGCGCTGGCGGCGATACGTGGCAACCTTGACCTGTCAGACGGTACGAAGCTGGGTCAGGTCGCGGCGGCGATAAGGGTGCGATTTCGGTTTCAAGGGGGGCGCAATCGCGTGTTTCTGGATGGAGAAGATGTGACGGACGCCATTCGGACGGCCGAGGCAGGCGTGGGTGCGTCGCGCGTGGCTGCGCATCCAGCTGTCCGCGAGGCGCTGCTCTCTGTGCAACGTCAGTTGGGTCTTGCGACGAACTCGGTGATGGAGGGACGGGACATCGGAACGGTGGTGTTCCCGGACGCCGATTACAAAATCTATCTGACGGCGTCTCTGGAGGAGAGGGCCAGACGGCGTTGGAGCGAGTTTGGTCTGGAGCTGCCTCTGTACGAGGTGAAGCGACAGATTCAGGAGCGCGATGAAAGGGACATGAACCGGGCGGTGGCTCCTCTGTTGCAGGCGGAGGACGCTACGCTGGTGGATACGACGGGGCTGAGTCTGGACGAGGTTGTCGCCGAGTTGAAACGCATTGTCGTCACGCCCGGATGACTGGTTGTTCTTGGCAGATGCGCTCGTCCGGCGGGAAATATCGGGGACGGCGAAAGGGAAGCGGTGATGACTCGCGCC
The DNA here is from genome assembly GCA_018970625.1 of Myxococcales bacterium. The sequence continues at coordinate 3,297 of JAGWVZ010000400.1, forward strand.
GTTCCCGGCGTTCCCATGGCTGATTTGCTGTACCCGTTGAATTAATGGTTGACCACAGCCGGGGGCAGGCATAATCTATCGGCCCCTCGACCCACTCGGTGTGCACCTTGCGCATCGAACGATGTTTTACGTGGCTCCGTCCGTGAGCCCCTAACCACCGGTTGTGACGCTTCGCGAGGGATGCGGCCACGACCACGAGTGCATTCCCTATGGCGAAGCAGAACCTGCGCAACGACCCCCGCCGCGACATCGGCACTGATTCCGACGACATGTTCCTGGCGTTTGAGCAGATGTTCAACGACCAGGCCGAAAGCGAGACGGTCCTGGAAGGTGAGATTGCCCGAGGCAAGGTCATCAAGGTCGACTCCGATTCGGTGCTCGTGGACATCGGTTCGAAGTCCGAAGGTCGCATCCCGGCAGACGAGTTCAAGGACGAGTACGGCGTCATCACCGTGAAGGTCGGTGACGTGGTCGAAGTGTTCGTTCAGACCCGCGAGGACGAAAACGGCGCGTGCGTGCTGAGCAAGCGCGAAGCCGATCGACTGAAGATGTGGGAAGAGATCGCTGCCAAGGTGGAGGCCGATGAGCTGGTGACCGGTATCATCACGAGCCGTGTGAAGGGCGGTCTGCAGGTCGACATCGGCGTCAAGGCGTTCCTGCCTGGCAGTCAGGTCGAGCTTCGCCCGACGCGCAATCTGGATAAGTTTATCAACCAGTCCTTCGCTTTCAAGATCATCAAGTTCAACAAGAAGCGCGGCAACATCGTG
>JAGWVZ010000005.1 GCA_018970625.1 Myxococcales bacterium
GTTGGCAGTTTCAGGAAGCCGCCGACGCGTTTGCGACGCTGGCCGATGAGGCTGAGGGGTCGGATCGGCAGTTCCTGTTGGGTCTTGCGGAGATCTCGCAGGGCTTCTTCCGTATCTGGCACAAGAACGGTGAAGCCAACGCCATGGTCGAGTACCTGACCAAAGGCATGGAGATGCTGAAACCGTTCCCGAAGGGCGCGCTTGGCATTCAGGCCGACCAGATGCAGCAGCTGCTCGCAGGTTGTTTACAGGAGGCCAGACGCTGGCTTCGTGGCGACAGCGAGCTGTTCAATCGGGACTTCATCCCGCGTCTGACGTACATCTCGAAGACCGGTGCCGTGGAAGAGTGAGCCTGGGGCTCGCGTTGTTTCGGGTTTCTACAGGGTCGTTGAAGTTCTGGGGAAGGTACACTAGACGGCCGCGCCGTTGACCCGCCGTGGCACCCGGAGCCTGTCATGTCCTTTGGATTCGAAGCTGATGTCCTGTCCTCCGAACTCGTGGCCGAGCTGTCCGAGCGTCGTCGTCACGCCGCTGCCGACATCGTGCGGCTGACGTCGCTGTCGCAGTCTGGACACCCGGGCGGGAGCCTGTCGACGATTGACGCGTTGCTCGTGATTTACGCGTGCATGAACCACAAGCCAGGCGAGCCGCACTGGGACGGGCGCGATCGTGTGGTGGTGTCGCATGGTCATATCTCGCCGGCGGTATATGGTACGCTGGCCAGCTATGGCTACTTCCCGATTGAAGAAGCCTATGTTGGCTTCCGCAAGTGTGGGTCGGTGTTTGGCGGCCACGTCGAGACGGTCGTGCCGGGCGTGGAATGGAACACCGGCAATCTTGGTCAGGGCCTGTCGGCCGGCGTGGGTTTTGCCATGGCGGCCAAGCTGCGCGGCACCGGCACGCGCTCGTTTGTGCTGATGGGCGACGGCGAGCAGCAGAAAGGTCAGATCTCGGAGGCACGCCGCTTTGCGGTGAAGTTCGGTCTGGATCAGCTGGTCGCGCTTATTGACGTCAACCGCCTGCAGATCGGTGGCAAGACGGCCGACATCATGCCGCTGGATATCGCAGCGGACTGGGCCGCCGATGGCTGGAACGTCGTGAACGTGAACGGCCACAGCTTCCAGGAAATTTATAGCGCCCTGAAGGCGGCGCTGGCAGCGAAGGGCGGCGTGCCGACCGTCGTGTTGCTGAACACGATCATGGGCAAGGGCATCAGCGCGATTGAAGACAACTGCAAGTACCACGGTCAGGCGCTCACGGACGCGCAGGCCGAGGCGGCTTTTGCGGAGCTGGGTGTGGAGTCCAATCTGGAGGCGCTGCGCGCGCTTCGGAAGACCCGCAACTCCACACTGCCGCACCATATTCATGTGGACCGCAACATCGTGCTGAAGACGGGCAGCCCGGTCACCTATGACGTGAAGACGAAGACGGATTGCCGCAGCGCGTACGGTACTGCCCTGGCCGATCTGGCGCGCCTGAACAAGGACGAGCCGGGCAGCTGGCCGGTGGTGGGCATTTCGTGCGACCTGGAAGGGTCGGTGAAGATGAACGATTTTCACGCGATTACGCCGGATCGTTTCATTGAGGCGGGTATCGCGGAGCACCACGCCGCCGTTCTGGCGGGTTCGCTGAGCAAGGAAGGCGTCGTGCCTTTTTACAGCACGTTCGGCATGTTCGCGGTGGTCGAGGGTTACAACCAGCAACGTCTGAACGATCAGAACGAGACAGCGCCGAAGGTGGTGGTCACCCACTGCGGACTGGACGTCGGCGAAGACGGCCCCACGCACCAGTGCATCGACTATGTGTCGCTGATGCGCAATCTGTTTGGCTTTGAGTGCTATGTGCCCGCCGATCCAAACGAAACGGACCGCATCATCCGTACGGTGGCGCCCCGCTACGCGCCGACCCTCGTCGCGATGGGTCGCAGCAAGCTCCCCACCATCGCCACCCTCGACGGTCAGCCGGCGCTCGGCGGCGGCCACGAATTTGTGCCCGGCAAGTGGGTGACGCTTCGCGAAGGCAACGATGCGGTCGTATTTGCCGTGGGCCCCATGGTATATCGTGCGGTCGAGGCGTCGGACGCGCTCGCCGCGCAGGGATTTGGACTGCGCGTGGTGAACGCGTCGAGCCTGAAGCCGTTTGATCGTGACTGCATCCTGTCGGCAGCACGCGAAGTGGGTTGCCTGCTGACGTATGAAGATCACCACGTCGACACGGGATTGGGCGCCATCGTTGCGGGGGCGGTCGCAGACGCGGGTCTGGCGGTCAGGCTGCGGCGTCTGGGGGTGTCGAAGTATTCCACGAGCGGCGTTCCGGACGATCTTTTCGCTGCGCAGGGCCTCGCGCCGTCTGATCTGGCGGCCGCCGCAAAGGCGCTTGCGGGTCGCTGACGCTGCCATGGGCCGAGGCTGGCGCGTGCTCGACGCGCCGGTCGCGGCCGTCCTTCGCCTGCTTCTGGGGGTCCTGCTGTGCTGTTGCGTGGCGCCGTGTGCGTTTGGTCAGGGCGTTGCAGATTCGGGCGCGGACGTTGAGTTGAACGTGGGCGATGGTTCGGGCGTGGTGGAGTCACCGTTATCGGCTGAGTCTGACGTGGGCGATGGTTCGGGCGCGGTGGAGTCACCGTTATCGGCTGAGACGGACGTGGGCGACAGGCCCGGGCGGCGGAATGCGTGGGGTGACGCTGAGGGGTCGGGGGAGCTTTCGGAGCGGGATGCCGCCCTGCCCAACGGCGCGACGGAGGCATCGATTCAGCGTGGTATTCCGGTGAGGTCTCCGTGGGCTCGTCTTGCGGAGTGGGAATGGGAGCATGTGGAGCCGCTGATGGCGCGGCTGGGACTGCGACCGGTGCATGCTCCGAACGGCCTGACGGTGTGTGAGGTGACGATCGAGACGGACGAGGTGTTTGATCCTGAAGACGTATTCCCTATGTTTCTCAATAGTTTGCACGTAGTCAGCCGAGAGTCGGTGGTGCGTGGTGCGCTGACATTTGAGCAGGGGGATCCGTTCACGGAGCTGATGTACCGGGACAGTGAGCGGCAGCTTCGGAATCCGTCGCAGTATTCGATTGTGCTGGTGTTGCCTGTGGAGGGGGAGTCGACGGCGGCAGGTTGCGTGGATATTCTGGTGGTGACGAAGGACGTGTGGAGTCTGACGCCGACGTGGTTTTTCACGACGGCGGGCGTGTTGACAGGTGTGCAGGTGGGGCTGGTGGAGACGAACTTTCTGGGGCTGAATGATCAGCTGGCGGCGACGTTCAACTGGGGTCTGGGGTCGTGGACGCTGGGTCCGCGTTATTATTCCCCCCGGATTGGGGGAACGCGGTGGCAGATATCGGAGGCGTTCGACGCGATTCACGACCGTGAGTTGAACGAATACGAGGGATTCGCGCAGCAGCTGGTGGTGTCTCGTCCGTTGTACGAGAGTCACGTGCCTCTGGGGTGGCGTTTTGAGGTCGGTGGTTCGAGTCGGATCGTGCGTCGTTTTGAGGGCTCGGAGATCCGGACGTACGATGCGCCAGAGACGGGTGAGGTCGAGAGCATCGATGAGCGCTGGCGGGAGCGAACGGTGTCGGTGTCGGGTGAGGCGACGCGTTCGTACGGGGTAGCGGTAAAACACAACGTCAGCATGGGGCTGAGCGTTTCGGCGCGAGATGCGGAGGCGCTGCCCTACGAGCGGTTGAGCGAGCCGGCATTGCGGTCGTTCGAAGACGCGCGGTTGCCACGGGAAGAGCGGGTCGTGGGGCCCGGCGTGGGGTACGAGGTGTACCGGAATCGCTGGATGACGGTGCGCAATGTGCGGACGTTCGGGGTGGGTGAGGAGGTTCGGCTGGGTTATTATGGCTCGCTGGGGGTGCGATATTCAGAGCCGGGTCTTGGAGCGACGGCCCGTTTTGGTCGAGTGACGTCCCTGTTGGGGTATCGTGTTCGCGTGATGGGAGATGGCTGGATCAGCGGGCAGGTGGAGCAGAGTGTGCGTGTCGAGGAGCGCCCACTGGCGTCGGTGAGTGATGTGACGACGAGTGGGGAGCTTCGAATGGTGTCGGGTCTGACGGCGGCAGGTCGTCTGGTGATGCGCTTTTCGGGGGTACGCCTGGGCCGGAATGAGGGGAACGTGCAGGTGTTGCTGGGTGGCGACACGGGGTTGCGTGGTTATCCGAACGGTTATTTGCAGAGCGAACGGTATGTGTTGTGGAACGTGGAGTGGCGAACGCGGAGCGTGGAGGTGCTTCGAACGCGGCTGGGTCTGGTATTCTTTGGTGACGCAGCCGCAACATTGGACGACACTCGCAACATGCGGTATAAGGCCGCCCTGGGCCTTGGTGTACGCTGGATGATTCCGCAGTTAGGCACTGAAGTGCGCGCTCTGGATATCGGGTTTCCGCTGGACCCTTCTCGTTGGCAATCGCTGGGCAATGGCCCGGCCCGTTTCCCGCAGCCTGTGATCTCGATCACGTTCGGTCAGGTTTTCTGAGGCAAGGATGCCGAGTATCGCTAGCACAGAGTGGTTAGTCTGGCCGTTGGCGGTGGTGACAGATGGGCGCGGGTTTGGTTCGCGGGGTTGCGGAGGAACGGTTCAGTCATGACGGAGCAGCAGGAGATGGCACCTCGACGCTTCGGCAAGTACGTCTTGCTGGAGCGGATCGGCCGCGGAGGTATGGCCGAGGTGTTTCGAGCGCGCACGTACGGCCCTGGCGGCTTTGCGAAGGACTGTGCGATCAAGCGGATTCTGCCGAACCTGCTGGATGATGAGCAGTTCGTCCGGATGTTCATTGATGAAGCGCGTCTGACCTCGCATCTGGCGCACCCGAACATTGTGCAGGTGCTGGAGCTGGGTGAGCTTCAGGGCAGTCTTTTCATCGCGATGGAGTACATTGCCGGAAAAGACCTTCTGGATGTGCTGGCGCGTTGTGCTCGTCGTTCGCGGCGAATTCCGCGCGAGCTGGTGTTGTACATCATGATGGAGCTGCTGCGTGCGCTGGACTACGCGCACAACGCGCTGGACGAACGCGGCGAGCCGATTCGGATTGTGCACCGTGATGTGTCGCCGTCGAACGTGCTGGTGTCATACACGGGCACGGTGAAGATCGGCGATTTTGGCATTGCGCGGTCGGGTCTGCAGACGAATCGAACGGAAGTGGGGACGCAGAAAGGGAAGATGGGCTACATGAGCCCCGAGCAGGTGACGGGTGCGGCGATCGATCGTCGCAGTGACCTGTTTGCGGCTTCGGTCATCTTCTTTGAGATGCTGACCATGAGCCGGCTCTTCAAGGCTGAGAATGACCTGGAGGTGATGCTCAAGATCCGTGACTGCGAGATCGAGACGGACCTTGAGCGCATGAGCGCGCTGCCGGATGACCTGCGTGCGATCGTGCGGAAGGGTCTGGCTCGAGACGCTCGCGATCGTTTTCAGACGGCTCATGAGTTTTACACGGCGATCGCCCGCTTCGTGTTCAAGAACGAGATCGACGTCGGTGCGCCGAACGTCGAAGCGTTCATGCGCGACATGTTTGCGGATCGTATCGCCGAAGAGATGGGTCGCCGAGCGAGCGATCCGAGTATCGATTCGCCCGGTATTCCGGACGAGAATGAAGCCCCAACGCTTCGGTTTCGCGATGATGAGGGCCGCATTCACGGCCCGATGACGCACGCGATGATGGAAGAGCTGCTGTTATCGCGCCCGGTTGCTGAGAACGAGCGGGTGTCGGTGAGGGGTGGCCCGTGGGTTTGTCTGAGCGAGGTGCCCACGCTGGTGAGTGTTCAGGCCGGTCGGCCTCGGATGCTGGGGGCTCGTCCGGATTCGTCGCCTGCTTTTCAGATGCCTGCTTCCCCGGGGGAGACGCCATCGACGGTGCTGGCGTATCGTGCGGGCGGAAGCGTTGATTCACAGACAGGGCTTCGGGAAGGTCGCGAGGCATCGAGTGGGCGCAAAGCGTCGATACCGTCGGGCCGGGTGCAGAGGCCTGACTCGTCGAACCGGAATGAAGCGCTCGACAGCGCCCTGTCGGACAGTCGGCCGCCTCGTCTGGGGTCTGCCCGTTCCGCTCGAGGCGCCGATGACCCAGACGACCATGCCATGGAGCAGTTTCTGCAGCGCGCCGGCATGGAGTCTCGGCAAGGTGCAGATACGTCGATTGGTGGGCGCGACCGGAGTGGTATCAAGTCGCTGCTGGAGGCCTATCTTTCGGACTCTGAACCGGTCGTGGCTTCAGTCGCCACGAGTGAACGCAGTCGGATGGGTACACCGCGTGTGTCTGCGGACACACCGATTCACATGAATACGGCAGCGGGCGGGAGTAACCCTGCGTTTGATGCGACGATCGGGCCGGTGTCGGGTTCGGGGAGGACGCCCCCGGGTTCGGCGCCTCGTCCACCGATCAACGATTTGCACCATGCCGTATTGTTTGATCCGAATGAAGTGTCTTCCCCTGCCATTGGGAAGCAGCGTACAGCTGACTGGGAGGAGCTGTCTCTTGCGGGCATGAATCCCAATCGCCGGCGTAAACGTGGATACCTGAATCTGAACGAGTCAGGTGTGCATGCCGTGGCGAGCGAGGTCGTCTCCAGCGATCGCGCCGTGGCTCAGTTTGGCGCTCCGGCGCTGGAGGGTACACTGGGTCGGCTGTCGGTAGCGCATCTGATGCATCGCATTCACTCGCATGGGCTGACGGGCCTTCTTCAGATTCAACATGACCCCTGGCACAAAGAGATTTTCTTTCGGGATGGCATTCCGGTGGCCGTGTATTCTTCGCTGAACGAAGAGACGCTCGGGGCGATCCTGGTCAGGCAGGGTGTGTTGAGCGCCGAGAAGCTGCACGCGCTGCAGGAGCGGGTGGAGCATGAACAGGGTGTGCTGGGTGATGAGCTCGTTCGCAGTGGCCTGATCGCACCGCATGCACTTTTCCATCACCTCTCGGAGCGGCTTCGGGAGATTTTGTCGAACGTGCTGTTTACTCTGGACGGAACCTGGCGCTGGTGGAGCGGAGCACGTCAGAGTGCGGAGCGTATGCCGATCCCTGTTGATCTGCCGGGCCTGATCAATCGCACAATGCTGGAATACGTGAGCGGTCCGTTCTGCAAGCGGTTCTTCGAGGGTCGCTCACACGTGCGGATTCATCGCCTGATCGACGCGCGTGATTTGACGCGGGTGAATCTGGCGCCCCGTGCGCTTCGACTGGCAACGATGATTGAACGGACCGATACCGTGGCCTCGATCCTGACTCGATTTACGGAGTCACACCGGTGGAAAGAGAACGAAGTGTACCAGCTTCTTTTTCTGCTGGTGGAGTTCGAAGCGATCGCCTTCACCGATGAAGAGCGGCTTCGGTTACCGGGCGACTGACAGCGCAGTCACGCCCTTCGCCATCTGATTGCAGAGCGCCTGCCGCGCGACGCGCGGTTGGTGCATTGCTTTGGGAGCAGGGGTGGCGCGATGTGGTCAGAGTCGGGACATGACCCGGTCGGCCATGTTGCGAAGCTGGTCTGGCGTGCAGAGCTCGGACTGGCAGCTTACGATGACGACACCTTTGCTGGCGCGATGAAAGAAGGCGTAATGCCGGATGCCCTCGAACTCCCCCCAGAACGCTTCATCGCCGACTGGGGCAGTGTCCGGGTTACGGTCGATGTAAGTCTCCTGAAGTCGTGCAAAGCGGCTGAGTGCCTGCCGCTGCTCGTCTTCCTGCCAGAGCTGGACAGCGAACCCGAAGCCGGCCGCTGACGCGAGCCGCAGCGCGTTGTAGTGGGGGCCAGGCTCAATGCCATCGAGGGTGGCGATGGTCAGATCGCCGGTGTACTGCATGAGCTCGCGGACGTCGGCGTGCGTGAGCAGGTCCGCGACACGCAGCGGTTCAGGCGGAGCAAGCCCCAGCCGGGTAGCCAGCTCTCTGTCTGCGCTGGCCGCCTGTGAACGGACGACGGGCGCTCGATTCGTGGCAGGCGCGGTGGCTTCGGGCGCACTGGCAGAGGCTTCTTCGGGTGGTGGTTCCTGCCCGGAGCCCATCGATCCGGCAGAAGGCTCTTCGGCAGCCGTCCCTTCGGCGACGCTGTCGGTACCGCGGCGACAGCCAGAGAGTGCGAGTGGCACCAGAAGCACCAAAGCGCACACGCGCAGTCGACTGATCATGAACACGGGTCCTCGTGGGGGCGAATGCAATCGGTCGCCGTAGAAGTAGTCGCAAGCGGAGCCAACTGGTCAACCACTCGTGAAAAGGGTCGCAGAATACGATGCTCAAGGTCGAGCGCAAGGATATCCAGATCACGCTCCATGGAATCGCACAATCGTAGCGCAGCCTGCATGTATTCCCTTCCCCAGCGCAGCAGGGAGTCGCGCCACATGGCTCCTGTGAGGGGGACCAGCTTCTGGAGTGTGCCGTCCTGTTGATCCGGCGCATCGCTGAGTGCGGCCAGCTCATCGAGGAGGTACCGACCTTGCGCGTCAAGCCGGGCGACATCGAGTGCCCTGGCCTTGTCGGCGTGAGCGTCGTGCAGCAGGCGGCGCAGCGCCTGCGCTTCGTGCAGCCAGGCATCGAGCCGTGATCGCAGCGCACGCGACTCGGGCGGTCCGATCAGTCTGGCGAGCTCGGACACGGTCATGAGGAGGGTCTGCTCAAGAGCCTGTACGTGGCTCGCGGCCTGTTCAGCGGCATGTTGGTGCAGCTCAGCCATTCGTTCGCGTAGCCGTCGCACGATGACAGCGCGATCGTCGGGTCGAAGTACCGGGCTCGCAAAGAGTCCCTGACCTTGAACGCGAAGCTCGAGCACCTCTCTGAGGAGTCTCGGTCGGATGTCGAGCAGTCCGCGATCGACAGCATCAGCGATGGCGGGTGCGTGAGTCGCGTTCCAGTCCATTTCGGCGCGTGTGATGGTTCTCCGTGCTGACCGCACAGCTTCCATGGCTTGCTCAATGGCAGCAAGCCCTTTGCGAGCTCGTTCGAGCGCTGTCGTGACGAGCCGATGGAGTTCGCGAGCGACTTCCAGTGTTTTGAGTCGGCCCGCGCGGTCGAAGAAGTGTTGTCGCAGTGCGCGCTCGAACTGGTTCCAGCCGGTGGCTTCGAGCGCGGCGGCCTGCTCGGCCTCGGGCAGCTGCTTTGCCCGCAGCGCGCCGAGGCCGGAGAGTGGGTAGAGTCCGGCGTGGTTGCCTGCGAGGTAGCGCTGGACGTGGTCGATGATGGCCGCGAGCTCGTCTGTGCCGAAGCCCGGTCGATCGATCTTGTTGATGACAACGACGAGCTTCTCGGCGGCGTTGGGCAGCTGCCGTACGAGCTCAAACTCGCTGGCGGAGAGGGCCTGGGCGGCGTCGAGCAGCCAGACAACGGCATCGGCGGCGCTCAGCGCGAAGTGAGCGCGATCCTCGTGTCCTTCCACGGGCGCGTTGAAGCCTGGCGTGTCCCAGAAGTGGATGCTTCGTAAATCGTTGTTAGGGAAGCAAAATTCCAGTTGGTCGACGTCATCGGGCGCCTGTTTGACCAGCCTGGCCGCCTCGGCGAAGGGGAGTTCATGCACCGTGCCGTCGTGTCGGGTCCATCGGGCGACGGGTCTGGGACCATAGCGGATAACGTGGATGTGTGCAGTGGTCGGCAGAACGCCGGTCGCCAGCATGGGCTCGCCCACAAAGGCGTTGATGAGGGTGGATTTTCCAGCGTTGAACTCGCCGAGCACAGCGACGGTGAGCGGCATGTCGAGGTGTGTTCGCAGTGATGTGGCGGCAGGGATCAGGTCGACCAGCACGGGATGGGCGGCGACGGCGTGGCTGAGCGCGTCGAGGAAGGGGACGAGCACCCCGGGTTGAAGGTCGTGCAGGTCGCCGAGCTCCGGTAGTCTGGGGGCGAGCAGTTCCCAGGCGTTGCGCAGGAGCGGCTGAACGGACCACGCGTCGGCGTCGTGCGCGTGTGCCTCTCGAAGGTGAACCAGCGCTTCGATGGGGTCGCGGTCGTGCAGCGCGAGCGCCCCCATGGCGGTGAGCTCGTCGGTGGTGGGCGAGGTGTGCAGTCGGAGTGCGAGCAGCAGCTGGCGTGCCTCTTCGACGCGTCCCAGCTCCAGGAGTGCCCGGCCGCGGAGGCCCGTCAGCTGTCGGTCTTCGGGTGCGTCCCGGAGTCCTTGCAGGGCGGCGTCGAGCGCCTCGTCGGGGCTACCCTCATGCAGCGCGGTGCGGGCGTACAGGCGGCAGGTCTGCAGGTCGCCATCCTGAAGTGCAGCTGCGGCGCGAAGCGAGTCGAGGGCCTGAGCGTTCTGACCGGCGAGCAGGTAAACCTGGCCGATCATGCGATGGATGCGTGCGTGTTGAGGCGTGGGCGCGATGGAGAGCGCCTGAAGCAGGAGCGGCAGCGCGTTGGCACCATCGTTGAGCCGCATCTGACACTCGGCGAGGTCCTGTAGCGCGCCGTAGTCGAGGGGTTGCGCCTGGACGATCTGTCGCAGCAGGATGGCGGCGCGTGCGAGGTCAGCGGGTGTGTCTCGAAGGAGGAGCGCCGAGGCCAGCTGTTGCTGCAGCTGCAACCGGGTGGTCTGGACGGCGTCGTCGGGGGTTTGGTGATGGGGTTGGGCGGCGAGGTGTTGCACCTGTGCATCGAGCACGAGGACGGCGCGATCGAGGTCGTTGTCATGCACGAGCGCTTTCGCGAGTCGGAGCGCGAGCTGCACATCGTCAGCAGCGAGTCTGTAGGCCTGCAGGAGCGGCGGGATGGCACGGGCGGGGTGTTCGCTGGCCTCGTGGAGGTCTGCGAGGGCACGCAGGAGTTCGAGTCGTTCGGGATCGAGCGGTCGCCGCTTCAGGGCCTCATCGAGGTGGTTGGCGGCTGCTTCGTGGTTTCCGCGGGCGATTTCGACGCGCGCGAGTGCGGCTCTACCGGGGACGGAGTCGCGCAGTCGGGTGGCGTTGTCGAGACTACGGAGCGCGGCGTCGTATTGCGCGAGCGCTTCGTGCGCGAGTCCGATGAGCAGGGCTGTGCGCCAGAGCCCCGGGTTTTCCTGCTCGACGATGTGCAGCAGAAGCAGTGCATCTGCGGCCTGTCCGTTGTGAATGAGCGATTCCGCTCGTCGTAGCTGAGAGCGCGCGGGCTCTGCGAGTGGAGTGGCCTCGATGAGGTCACCGATCTGTGCTGTGATTCGCTGCAACAGATTCACGGTTGTCCTGGAGGCGATGAAGGAGTGGGAGGGTGATTGGGGTGTGGAGACTGCGGGAAACAGGGGGAACGGCGCGGTGATTCCAGCGGAGAGTCGGTAGGGAGGGGTTTTGGGCGGCGCGGAGTCTGAAAAATGGTGGAACGCGATCGCGGTGCGCAAGAAAAAGTGTACGGGCAACGCGAATCTGGGTATGTTACCGGCCCCGAATCCGGGCGGCGCGAGCAATTCAGCTTCGGGTCCTTGCTTGACAGTTGTTCGTTGCCTGTGATTAGGGCGGCGACTTTTTGTGATTTGTCCCCCGGCGACGCGTTTGCGGCGCCCGAATCCAGTACGGAGCAGTTATGGCAGAAGGAGCGATCTTCCTCAACAGTGGCCCCCTCTTCAGTGGCGAGCAGCTCGAATCCCTCGAAGATCGCCCCGAGTGGACCTCCCTCGACGCCGCTGCCCGCATTGCCTTTGAGCGAGTGAAGGAGTCTTTCGAGAAGCACTCGACGCTGCTGGCGGGTAATCCGTCGGTGGAAGAGACGCGTTATCACATGGTCGGTCCGACGCTTCACGCGCTGGGTTTCACGCATTCTGCCTTTGAGCCGCTGAGTGTGAATGGCGAACAGTCCACCCGCGTGGACTACGTGTGCTTCAAGAACGCTGCTGATTTCGATGAGGCGGTGCAGTCTCGCGGCAACGTTGGCTTTTTCCGTCCGGCGCTGACCTCGGTGCGCGCCATTCGTTGGGGTCAGAGCTTTGACGCTGCGCCCGAGGCCACCGCTGAAGGTGTTTCCGAGCTTCGCCCGGGCATCGAGCTTGACCTGCTGCTGCGTTCGACCGGCCTTCGGTATGGTATCCTGACCAACGGCTGTGACTGGCGTGTGTACCACCAGGCGTCGTCTGGCCAGCTGTCGACGTTCTTTCAGGCCGACATGATCGCTGCCATGAAGTCTGACTTTGAGGACTTCAAGCGTTTCTACCTGCTGTTTAACAAGTCGGCGCTCGTCGTCGACAACAAGGGCCGTTGCTTCCTGGACGGTCTCCTCGCCTGAATCCAGGCCGACGAGGTTGCGGTCGTGCTGACCGCATGGCCCGCTGCGTGAGGCGGTGTGTGCTGACCTCACCAGCGCGAAGCGCGCTGCGATACACCGGCCGATCGTTGACTTGCCGGTGCGCGTAGTGGACGGTACGCTCGGATTTCTCCTGTCGCGTGTGTCTGCTCATGAGCCTTCTGCCTCTGGTTCATCGCGATGCGCCTTCTGTGCGGCGCCTGTCGTTTGGCGAAGCGCCAACCCTGCGCAGCTGGTTGATGCGCGATGTGGCGAGGCACTCGTTTTTGCTGGGCTGGTTGCACGAGAACGACGTGCTGCCGATCGACCCCGATCATCGATTTCAGTTCCTGGGCGCGTTGCAGCGTGAGCAGCTCATCGGGGTGTCGCTGCTGGCAGGCAACTCGATCGCGGTCGTTCATGGCGATGGCGCGGCCGCGACAGCGTTGGGTGCCTTCCATCGTCGGGTATCGGCGCGGCTGCAGACGATCCTTGGCCCGCGCGAGGCGGTGGAGCCGTTCTGGCAGGCCTATGCCGGCACCTCTCTGACATCGCTTCCGGTGCGGCGGCAGGTTCTGCTGGACCTTCGGGCGCGGGAGTTACGCTATTTTTCCGAGCTGCTGGTTGAATTGGCCGAGCCCGAAGACCTGAATGAGCTGTTTCAGATGTCCGTGGCGATGCACGAAGAGGAGACCGGGCTGCCGCTGCACCCCTCGGAGCGCGACGTGTTTCGGCGTAATGTGGCACAGCGGATCGAGGCTGGGCGAACCTGGTGTCTGCGTGATCCGTTCACGGGACAGCTGACGTTCAAGGCATCGGTGGCTTCCTGGAGCCCCGAGGTGGCTCAGGTCGAAGGCGTATTCGTACGGCCTGCCTGGCGCGGAGGGGGAGTGGCGCGCCGTGCGCTCTCCGAGATGCTGCGGCGGGTGTTGTACACGGTGGATCGGGTGACGCTGTACGCCGATGAGACGAACGCGCCGGCGTTGAAGTTGTATCGACGCCTCGGTTTTCGGGAGGCGGGTCAGTGGATGACGATCGATGGTGGACAGGGCTGAATCCCGCTCTGTCGTGATCGCTGGTTGGAGCACCCGGAAACGCAGAACGCGTGGGGCCGGGTGGGGTCGGGCGCAGCGGTGGGTGCGTGACCGCCGCCCTGCAAAGCATTTGGTGCCGATGGCAGGCAGCCGGGCCTAAATGCGGTGGCTGATGAAGTCGATGTAGTCGATTTTGGTGATGATGCCGGTGAGTTTGCCGGCGTCAACGACGAGGACGGTGAGGTCCTTGGTGAAGAACTGGGACAACATACCGATTTTGTTGACGGTTTCGACGACAGCGAAGTCGGATTTCATGATGTCTTCGACGGGTCGCGAAGCGTCTCCGCCTTCGATGAGGAAGCTGAGCAGGTCGCGCTCCCCGACGATGCCGACAATGCGGCCGTTGTCGAGGACGGGCACCTGGCTGATGCTGCGGCTGGTGAGGCTCTCGATGACGGAGAGGATGGAGTCTTTGAGCGAGGCCGAGAAGATGGCGCTCTGCTTGCGCCGCGCGAGGATGTCGCCGACGGTGGAGGAGAGGGGGTCTTCGTTGAGGAATCCGTTTTCGCGCATCCACTCGTCGTCGAAGAACTTGGAGAGGTATCGGGAGGTGGAGTCGCAGAGGATGGTGACGATGTTGACGTGGCGGTCGATGCGTTCGGCGTACTTGATGGCGGCTGCGACGGCTCCACCGGCCGAGCCGCCGGTGTAGAGTCCTTCTTCGCGAACGAGTCGGCGCGCGGTGTCGAAGCACTCCTTGTCGGTGACGCGCACGACCTCGTCGACGAAGTCGAAGTGCATGGTGGTGGGGAGGAAGTCTTCGCCGAAGCCCTCGACCTTGTAGGAGTAGGCGGGAGGCATTTTGCCGGTGTAGAAGTAGTCGTAATAGACGGAGCCGATGGGGTCGGCGGCGATGACCCTGCAGTCGGGGTTGTGTTCTTTGAGGTATTTTCCGGTGCCCGAGATGGTGCCGCCGGTGCCAGCGGCCGAGACGAAGGCGTCGACTTTTCCGTCGAGCTGCTGCCAGATCTCGGGTCCTGTGGTGTGGTAGTGGGCGCGTGGGTTGGACTGGTTATGGTACTGGTTGGCGTAGAAGGCGTTGGGGGTCTCGTTGGCGATTCGGCGCGCGACGGAGTAGTAGGAGCGAGGGTCTTCGGGTGCGACGTTGGTGGGGGTGATGACGACCTTGGCGCCGTAGGCGCGGAGGGCGCGAATTTTTTCGTCGGACATTTTGTCGGGCATGACAAAGATGCACCGGTATCCTTTGACGGCGGCGGCCATGGCGAGTCCGGCGCCGGTGTTGCCGCTGGTGGCTTCGACGATGGTGCCGCCGGGTTTGATTTCGCCGGCGGCTTCGGCGTCAGCGATGATCTGGAAGGCGATGCGGTCTTTTACCGAGCCGCCGGGGTTCATGTACTCGAGCTTTCCATAGATGGAGGCTTTGGTGTGGCTGCCGAGTTTGCGAAAGCGAACCAGGGGGGTTCTGCCGATGGTGTTGAGGACGTTGTCGGTGACGATCATGGACACACGTGTGCGAGAGAGGTGATGGCGCGCGGCGGAGCGCATTTCCCGGGAAGTAAACAGGAACCTAGTGAGTGCTTTCTGAAATGGTCAATCTCGCCGGCAAAATAACCGCGAATTGGCGCGGGGCAGGCCGATTGAATGGGCTGGCGTGTGGTGAAGAGGTGAGATCGTGCGCGCGGGCTTGCCTCAGACTCCGATCCGTCGTAGCTTTTCGGCACCCCGTTTTTTGTCGGAGATCGCTCATGTTTGTCGCCTTTAGTGGTCGTAGTCTGCGGCTCTGGTCTGTGCCAGCAGCGCTGGTGTTCATGGCAGCGTGCAGCAACGACGCTCGTCAGCTGGTGATCCGCGACACGTCGATTCTGCAGGACACGTCGGATACGTCGGGTCCGTATGAAGTGATGACGGTGGTGTTCGACCCGCGCGGGGTCGAGACCGTGAACCTGGTGTACACGACGGCGGAGCTGGGTGAGGAGATCCGGGTCCCGATGACGGAAGTGCGTACGGACCGGTACATGGCCGAGATTCCCGGTCAGGTGTTGGGCACGCGCGTGCAGTACTGGGTCGAGGCCGAGAACAACGATGGGCAGGCGGCGACGGACCCAGTGGGTGCGCCGGATTCGGTATTTGCGTTCTCGATTGTGGACGGTCCGTTGCCGGACGCGGGTGGCGACACGGACTTTGAGCTGCCGGACTTTGATGGCGGTGTGGACGCCGACGACGCGTTTGACGTGGTGGATGATGTGCAGGACGCCGGCGACGTCAACGATGCGTTTGACGGGGTGGACGACGTGCAGGACGTGGGCCCCGATGCGGACGATGCGGGTCCTGAGATCGATGTGGTGCCGGACGTGGAAGAGGCGGTCTGCGAGATCGCGTTCCTTGCGCCGCTGAATCTGGCGTTTCTGGGTGCGCCGCAGGATCAGGATGCCCGAATTCCGGGTCATCAGACGCGGGTGGATCTGGAAGTGAGTCCGTTCGAGGGCGACGTGCAGGCGACGGTGACGCTGACGGTGGACGGGGCCGAGGTGGCATCGGGTGAGTTCATTGATCCGGCGTTCTCGTTTGAGAACGTGACGCTGGCCGACGGCGAGCGGATTCTGCAGGCCGATGCGGTGCTCACCAACGGCGCCACCTGCGCGGCGCGCATCTCGGTGATCGCCGAAGGTGCGATTCCGGATACCGACCGCGACGGGATTCTGGATTCGGACGACAACTGCCCGACGACGGTGAACACCGACCAGTCGGATCTGGATCGTGACGGGCTGGGTGACGTGTGTGACGATGATCGCGACGGAGACGGCGTGCCGAACAGCCGCGACAACTGTCCGGTGCTGGCGAACCCTGACCAGGCCGATCTGGACGGCAACGGGGTGGGCGACCTGTGCAGCAATGACCGCGATGGCGATGGCATTGTGAACACGGCTGATAATTGTCCGAACAACCCCAACTCCGATCAGGCCGACAATGACCGCGATCGTCAGGGCGATGTGTGCGACAACGACGACGACAACGACCGTGTGCTTGATCCGCGCGACAACTGTCCGCTGACGCCCAACGCCGATCAGTCCGATCGGGACCGGGACGGCCGTGGCGACGCTTGCGATGACGACTTTGACGGTGACGGCGTCTTGAACGACGTGGACAACTGTCCCGACGACGCGAACCCCGATCAGGCCGACCGCGACCGTGATGGCGACGGCGATGTGTGTGATGACGTGGAGAACTGCTCGACCGCTGCGGACTGCCCGGGAGGCTTTATTTGCCTGCGTGGGTTGTGTGAAGAAGCGGTCGGGTGCGTGACGAATGCGGATTGCCTGGTGGGCACAGTGTGTCAGGCGGGTACATGCGTGTCGTCAGGCGAGATTCCCGACACCGAGTGCACGACGACGACGGATTGTCCGGAAGGTCTGCTGTGTCAGTTTGGTCGCTGCGTGCCCGATCGCTGCATTGCCGACAACGACTGCCCCGGCGACCAGCGTTGTCTTTCGGGTGAGTGCATCGACGGCACGCTGCCGCTGCCCGGGGGCTGCTCGACCGACTCGGATTGCAATATCGATGAACAGTGTGTGGCGCAGCTGTGCATTCCGCGTCAGTGCCGCACGAGCCGCGATTGCGGCCGCGATGAGACATGCATCCGCGGCTTCTGCGCGCCGATCGATATCCCGATCGACCTGCCCGAGTGCACCACCGATGATGACTGCCCGCTCTTCCTGCCGAGCTGTCTGCTGGGTATCTGCGTACCGAATATCCCAGGTCTGCCCGAGGGTTGCCAGACGGATGCCCAGTGCCCCGATAACCAGAGCTGCGTGCTGAGCGTGTGCATCAACTCGCAGTGTCGAACAGGCACCGATTGCGGCCCGAACCAGAACTGCCTGTTCGGTTTCTGCACGCCTGCCGACCTGCCGCTGCCCGTACCGGGCTCGTGCGACGACAACAGCGACTGCGTGGCAGGCTCCTCGTGCCAGTTTAGCGTTTGCCTGCCCGATTCGCTTCCGATTCCGGGTCCGTGCGGTCCCGGCGACTTCTGCGAAGCGCCGCTGGAATGTCAGTTCGGGTTCTGTCTGCCCTTCTGATTTCCTGTTCGCCCGGGTCGTTCGCTTATGAACTGTCGCTCGTGTCACGCGCAGCTGGCCGCCGGTTCGACCGCGTGCTTCTTCTGCGGCGCGGTACAGCAGCAGTCGTCGGTCGGTAACGTGGGCGGTCGGGGTGCTCCTCAGGCGCCATGGAGCTGGTCGTCGCCGCCAGTGACGCAGGATTCCGAGACGTGGCGCATCTGGGTATCGTGGGTTCTTTTTGGCACCTATGGCCCGCTTGCCGGGCTGTATCTGCTTCAGCGGGAGGAGTGGAATGCCGGGTTGCGAGCAGCGCCGCCGATCGCCCCGTCGCAACGCGGACTGTATGTGTTTGCGCTCATCGTGTTCATGCCAGTCGTGGTGGTGCTGTTCTTCGGTTTCCTGATCGAGGTGGGCGGCGTGAGCTGGTACACGTCCGCGTATGACGCCTCGGCGAGTGATGCCGCGCCAGGAGGCTGGTGGAGTGGCCTTCAGGGTGCTTATGCCATGGGGGTGATGAACCTGAGCATGGTGAGCTATCTGGTGGGTCTGGTGTTGACGGGGGACTTTCTGAACCGTCGCTTTGAGTCGCTTCTGCTGGAGACGTCGGGCGGCGACCCGCTGAGCCTGCTGCGCTATCGCAAGCTGCGGGCGTTGCGCGTAGCGGCGCAGGTGGCGACCCTTCTGCCTGCGCTGCTGCTGCTGACGGTGCTGACGTCGGCGGTGCTGGTGGGCTGGTCGCACGTGTTGACGTTGCTGTGCTGGCTCGCAGCGTTGTCGATTCTGGTGTCTGCGTGGACCGGTTCGTGGCTGAATGTTGCGCCCTTCATGCGTTATCGGCAGGTGGTGAGTCCTTCGCCGTAACGGGTGGGTCGCTGCCGCCGGGGCGCATCACAGACGGTTCTGATGCCCGGAGAGGCAGTCAGGGCGGCGGTGATTCAGGCGTTTGGTGCGTCGAGACGCAGGTTGTCGATGAGTCGGGTTTTGCCGCAGAACACGGCGAGCGCCATGACGACACCGCGATCATGGTCGAGGGTCAGGCCGGCGAGGTCGTGCAGATCGTCGGGATCGACGGCGTTGATGTAGTCGATGCGCAGATCAGGTTCGGCGGTGACAGTGGCCGTTACGTCGGCCACCAGACGGTCGACGTTTCTTTGTCCCTGCTCCCATGACCTTGCCGCGGCAAAGAGTGCGCGTGAGAGTGCGAGCGCAGACTGTCGCTCGCTGGTGGAGAGGTGGACGTTTCGCGAGGACATGGCGAGTCCATCGGGTTCGCGGACGGTGGGTACGCCGACGATCTGAACGGGCATGTCGAGGTCGCGCACGAGGCGTCGAATGACGGCCAGCTGCTGAAAGTCCTTCTGGCCGAAGTAGGCGCGTGTGGGTTGCACCGCGTTGAGCAGCTTGGTGACGACGGTTGCGACGCCGTCGAAGTGGCCGGGTCGGGTGGCGCCACAGAGCCCGTGGGTGAGTCGTGCGACCGAGACCGTGGTGGTGTGGTCGGGTGCGTACATGTGTCTGGGTTCGGGCATCCAGAGAATGCCGATTCCGGCCTCGCGGGCGCGGACGGTGTCTCCGTAGGGGTCCCGGGGGTATTTTTCGAGGTCAGCGGGGTCGTTGAACTGGGTAGGATTCACGAAGACCGAGGCGACGGCGATGCTGTTTTCGTCGGCCGCCCTGCGAAAGAGGGTCTGGTGGCCCTGGTGGAGAAATCCCATGGTGGGCGCAAAGCCGATCTGTGCGGCGCGAAACGGGAGCAGCGCGTTTCGCAGCTCGTCGATGGACTGAACAATGCGCATGGTCATGACTCGAAGGAGTGTGCATCGTCGGGCCAGGTACGAGCTTTGACCTCGTCGATGTAGGCTTTCACGGCCTGGCGGGTGTCACCGGCCAGATGTGCGAAATGCTTCAGGAATTTGGGTTTGAAGGTGTCGTTGAGCCCGAGCAGGTCATAGCAGACGAGCACCTGGCCGCTGGTGCCATTTCCGGCGCCGATGCCGATGGTGGGAATGCTGAGCGCTGCGGTGACGTCGTTGGCGAGCGTTCGGGGCACCATTTCGAGAACAATGGCGTATGCGCCAGCCTGCTGGAGTGCGAGGGCGTCGGCCTTCAATTTTTCTGCAGCAGCGCCGCGGCCCTGCACATGAAATCCGCCGAGCGCGTGTACGGACTGTGGGGTGAGTCCGAGGTGCCCCATGACAGGAATGCCGATGGAGACGAGTCTTGCGACGAGCTCGGCCTGTTCCTGTCCGCCTTCGAGTTTGACGGCGTGTGCTCCACCCTCGGCCATGATGCGCATGGCGTTGTGGATGGAGGAATCGAGGGACGCCCCATAGCTGCCAAAGGGCATGTCGGCGACGATGTGTGCGTGCCGCGTGCCGCGTGCGACGGCAGCGGTGTGATAGATGATGTGTTCGAGCGAGACGGGCAGCGTGGTGGCGTGTCCCTGGATGACATTTCCGAGTGAGTCACCGACGAGGAGCGCGTCGACACCGGCGTCGTCGAGGAGACGGGCGAAGGTGGCGTCGTAGGCGGTGACAACGGTGATGGGTACGCCGTTCTGGTAGTTTTTCTGAAGCGAACGGAGGGTCTTCTGTTGGCTCATGACGCTCAGTGTAAAGAGAGACAACCCGAGTGTGGGTTGGGTACGGGTGTTGCGTCCGGAGTGCAAGGCTGGAAGTAGCCGGTGGTTCAGTGTTTGCGTTCGGCTTGAATCCGTGCGCGTCTGGCAGCTTCGGGTTGCCTGATTGGCGGCCTTGTTCTAGTGTCACGCGTCCTTGTAACCGTGCAGGAGAGATACAGGCATGTGGTATCGTCTGGCAGTTTGTCTGATTCTGGTTTCTGGTACCGTCGCCTGTGGCGGTAAGCAGGTGGAGACGCAGATTCCACTGGATGAGGCGCGTGTCCTGAATAGTGAGATCACGTCGAGCTTCGTTCGAACGCAGTCGCTGCTGGAAGAGTCATCGATGACGGCTCGCACGCTCTCCGAGCTGCCATCGGGAGTGACGGCGTCTGATTTCGACGGTGACATGGTGCGGGAGGTGTTGACCGCGTGCTTTACGTCGAGCGTGGTGCTGGATCGTGAGCGTAGCGCGGACGAGGTACCCCGAGGTGCGGTGGCCGAGCCGGGCCCGAGTCACCGTCCGTTGACGGAACGTCCGCCGGTGGGTCGAGCGCTGGCTTGCGCGCCAGCGCGTATGCACGCGCTGGAGAGTTACGTGACGAGCGCGCAGGCATCGGTTCGCGATTTTCTGATGGAGCGGGTGCTTCGTGTCGATGTGCTGCGTGTGGATCTGAACGACACGCTGGTTGTGCAGCTGAATGAGCTGGAGGACACGGCGAGCGAGGTGCGCGCGGAAGCGGAGCGTCTTCGGGGAGTGGCTGAAGAGCGTCGCGCGTTGGCGCAGTCCTCGGGCGGCGATGATCTTGCTCGCCGTCAGAACGAGCTCGACTACGACGCGATCACCGGTGAGTTTGACCAGATCACCGCGGTGCTGGACCAGATCGACGGGCAGCTTGCCGACATGCGACAGGTGAGACGTCAGCTGATCGAAGAGGCGACGCGGAACATTGCTCTGCTGGGTGCATCCGAAAACTGATTTGAACGCAGTCATGCTCCAACCGTGAAGGCTGGACGTTTGTAGAACTGGTCCTTATACCTGCGCGTCGGCCGACGAACCTGTCGCCCACCTGCCGAAACTCCATCCCGAGGAGACGTCCAATGTCCGCTCCCTACGTAAAAGGTCTTGAAGGCGTAATCGCAGCAGAATCCAAAATCTGCTTTATCGACGGTGATTTGGGTGAGCTGCGCTATCGTGGTTATGCCATTCAGGACCTGGCGGAACATTCCACCTTCAGTGAGTCGGCCTACCTGTTGCTGTACGGCAAGTTGCCCACGCAGGCTGAACTGAACGCCTTTGATGCCAAATTGACGGCCCACCGCGCCATCGATGACTCGATCGTGGCTGTGCTGAAGGGTCTTCCGAAGGACGCGCACCCGATGATCGCGCTGCAGACCGCGCTGGCTGCTCATGGTGCGCTCTCGCCTCTGGCTGCCGGTCACAACGAAGCGAACTTTGACCGCGCCATCGCGCTGATCGCACGCACCCCGACGATGGTGGCGGCGTTTCAGCGCATCTCGGAAGGCAAGGAGCCGCTGGCGCCGCGTTCTGACCTGGGTCATGGGCAGAACTTCCTGTACATGCTGAGCGGCAATGTGCCTGACGAAGAGACCGGAAAGATCTTTGACGTCGGTCTGGTGCTGCACATGGAGCACGACCTGAACGCCTCGACCTTCGCGGGTCGCGTGGTGGCCGGCACGCTGGCTCCGCTCGATGCGTCGGTGTCGGCTGCCGTGGGCGCGTTGTACGGACCGCTCCATGGCGGCGCGAACGAGGCTGTGCTCGACCAGATTGACTCGATTGAGTCGCCCGAGAAGGCGGAAGAGTGGGTGCTCACGTCGCTCGCCAACAAGACCAAGATCATGGGCATGGGGCACCGCGTGTATCGCGCGAAGGACCCCCGCTCGTTTGTTTTTCAGGGCTATCTGGACCGGATCGCCGAGAAGTACGGCCCGAACGCCAACTACAAGAAGCTGCTGGTCATTGAATCCACGATGCGTCGTGAGATGGAGGCCAAGGGTCGCAAGATCTACCCGAACGTCGACTTCTTCTCGGGCACCCTCTATCAGCTGATGGGGATTCCCACGGTGCTGTTCACCCCCATCTTTGCGATTGCCCGCATGGTCGGCTGGACCGCCCACATTCTGGAGCAGTGGGAAGACAACCGTCTGTTCCGCCCCGAGTCGATTTACCTGGGCGACAAAGACGTGAAGTGGGTGCCGTTCTCGCAGCGCTAAGGGTGCAGGGCGGCGGTCCGGTCAGACGGTGTTCGAGAGGCGCTGAGGCCTGATCGCGCACGGATTCAGGGCCAAACGCTCGTTTGACCACCGCCCTGAATGCCATCCAGGTCATCACTGCCTACGGCTGCGTAGGCGTTGTGATTGTGGATGGACTCTTCGTTTTCGGCCTCGACGTAGAACCAGGTAATGCGTTGGTCGGCGCGGAGTCGGGTGGCGACGTTGCGAACGAGGTCCTCGACGAACACGGGGTTGTCGTAGCTGTGTTCGGTGACCCATTTTTCGTCGTCGCGCTTGAGCAGCGGCCAGATGGGGGACGACGCGGACTGTTCGGCGTACTCGATGAGCTCTTCGATCCAGACGAGCTCCCGAAAGCGAATGCTCATGCGTACCATGGAGCGCTGGCAGTGTGCGCCGCGCGCGCTGATCGCCTTGCTGCAAGGGCAAAGCGTCATGACGGGCACTTCGACGCCGAGCGTGAAGCGGGCTTCTTTTTCTTCGGCATCACCGACAAACCAGCATCGGGTTTCGAGTGATGATTCCTGCTTCGAGACCGGCGCCTGCTTGCGAACAAAGTACGGGAACTCCACACGTACCATGGAGCGCTCGGCGTCGAGCCGATTGCGCAGGTCGTCAACGAGGTCGGGCAGGGTCTCGAGCGAGATTTCGCCTTTGTGCCGCTCAAGCGCGGTGATGAACCGCGACATGTGGGTGCCCTTGAAGTGGTGCGGCAAATCGACGGTGAGCTTGAAGGTGCCCACGGTTCCTTGTCGCTGATTGGCGCGGTCCCAGACGACCATGGGGTAGCGCAGCTTCGTGACACCCACCTGACGCAGGGGGATTCCGCGTTCGTCGGGGGAGGCCTGGATATCGACGAGCGAAGCCGGTTTGGACGCCTTATCGGCCGACTTTCGGCTGGGCATGACACTCACACGTGGGCGAAGAAAACAGGGATGCGACGCATCTGTGGGCGGCCCCTATAGCACGCGGGAGAGCACTGCAAGCGTGTGTCGCAACGGCGGATGGCGAAGCGCCGAGCGTCGACAGGCGCTAGAAGGTGGCAATTCCGGGCAGCGAGCGGCAGCAGTAACCCCAGTTGGACTCCTGCGTGCGCGCGTCGACGTTCACTGGCAGGACCGAGCAGGGTGCATCGCGTGCCGTACCCATGGCCGTGCTTCCGTTGAAGCCTCCCAGCCACGCCAAACCACGGAAGGGGTAGCCCTTGTTGCACAGCAGGATGAACTCCTGATGGCTGCACAGCTCAGAGCCGTAGTTGACCGCACACTCGGTGGACGCCTGCAAATACGACATTTTCGTGAGCGTGCTACCAATCTCACGCACGCAGATGCTCATGGGGATATCTGAGAAGATGACCGGGGTGGTTCCGGTAGGGCACCGATACTCAGGTGGCGCCGGTGTGCCAGGCGCGCCGTTGCACACGTGACGCGTGGTGGTGCCATCACTGACCGAGGTACCGCCATAGAGGCAAACCGTTGACGTTCCCACCGTCACCGAGGTGCCAGCGGGTCCGGTGGGTCCGGTAGCGCCGGTAGCCCCAATCGGCCCTTGTGCTCCTGTGGGTCCAGTGGGTCCCGCAGGTCCGATGGGTCCGGTTGCAC
>JAGWVZ010000401.1 GCA_018970625.1 Myxococcales bacterium
CGGCTCCATCAGCGCCAGCTATCGCTTCCTGACCCGTTTCAGCACCAACCTGTCCTTCTCGACGGCTGCGCCGCCGAAGACCAATGACAATAGTCGTTTCCGGTTCCCCTTCTGGGACACACAGAGCGGAAACCTTCAGTACACCGCCGTCAGCCTCTCGCTGAACGTCAACTACTAGGTCCACGGCGATGCCTTCCCCACTCTTTTCCTCACGGACCCCATCGTCCACCACCCGCCCCTCGGAGGCCAAGATGCCAATTCGCTCACGCGGTCTGGCGCTGTCGGCGCTCTGCTCGGTTACGCTCCTCGGAGCGTGCGCCCAGCAGGTCGGCGACATCGACCGAACCCAGCCCAACAAAATCGAGAAGACCGCCTTCGAAGGCGAATGGTACTTCATGCAGACGGTCGTGGACGTAAACGCCACGGCAGTCTCGACCTTTACCGGTCTTCAGGGCCCCCTGGAGCGCGTACGGTTCGACATTCGCGAGGACTTCCTGGTCGCACGCCGAACCTACGAAGATATGGTCGGCAGTGATACCAGCAACTACGGTATCGCCGAAGGCATCGACTATGAAGGCGGCGCCCCGGTCGCTGCCTTTCCCATCTGGGGCCACTTCGACGTGCAGCGGCAGTACAACGCCGCGACCGGCGAAGTATCGAACGTCATCGTCGAAAACAACTTCGACCGTCCGTGGTTCGAGCGCGAGTGGATGCGTCCAGACTTCTCGCGCAACATGGTGAACAGCGGCGTGAATCCGATGATGGACACGCAGATGATCTCCAATGTGTCCTACAACCCCAACGACGCCGGCCCGTTCACCAGCTGGTACGTCGAGCGGGATGACGACGGAGAAGTTGTCTACATCGACGTCGTCAACGAGTACGTCGTAGAGCCCGACTGGGTCGACTGCGCCCTCACTGTCGGTATCCCGAACTGGGGTTCCGAGTGCGGTCCCGAGCGTATCAAGATTCGCTCTTCATTCGTGAAAATCACCGAAGAGAACGAGTCGGACCACATCGCGCGGGTCTATGATGACTTCGAGATGAACGACTTCGGCTTCTTCCGTACGCACCGCTGCGTGATGGACCGTCGTTATGGTTGCCGCGACAACACCCGCGTCACTCTGGCGAACATCTGGAGCATCTGGGAGCGTGATACCGACGCCGCTGGCAATGAGCTCCCCTACGCGCAGCGTACGTCGGACCCGATCACGTATTATGTGAATACGGATATGCCGGTGGACCTGATCGACGAGAGCTGGGAAATCGCACAGGAGTGGAGCACCGCGTTCCGCCGTACGGTCGCCGCCAGTCAGGGCGTGTCGCTCGATTCCGTGGGCACCATGTTCTATCTGTGCCTCAACCCCGGCAGCGAAGATCCCACGGTTCCTCAGGAATACCTCGACCTGACCTACACGCAGGAAGAACGCGACCGCCTGACCGCAGCGTTCGCTTCGTCGGCCGAGGGCTATCGTCTTGGGCACTGCGAGCGCGCTGGCGAAGTCAAGAACATCGGTGACCTTCGCTACAGCTTCATGAACTGGGTGAACAACCACCCGTCCGCACCGTGGCTTGGCTACGGTCCTTCGGGAGCTGACCCACTCACGGCCGAAATCATCATCGGTATGGCCAACGTGAATGGTCAGTCGGTGGATACCTACGCACAGTATGCGCTGGACATCGCGCGCGCCATCAACGGCGACATCGAAGTGGCAGACCTCGGCTACGGCCAGTACCTGAACGACTACTTCAACGAACTGAGCCAGCGTAACCAGGGACGCCTGTACTTTGGCGCCGAGAACCCAGGCGACGCCTACCGCGATGGCTTCCGCACCGCAGGCGATGCGCTGCTGACGGCCCAGCCGACCATGCCGATCGTGCAGACCTTCGAAGAAGACATTCTTCGTATGCGCGCCCAGCAGGACCGCCTGTACGAGATCGTCGACTCGCGCGGCTATGACCCGACGCTTGTTCAGGTGGCCGAGAATATGCGGACCCAGCCGGAGATGTACCGGCTGCAGGACGACTACCAGCGCGACCCCCTCGCCCGCATCCGTGGCACCGCTCTCGAGCAGCGCCTGATCACCGAGGAGATGCGCATCGGCTTTGGCCAGATCTTCGAAGCTGCGCCCAACTCCGACATGTCCGAAGAAGAGATTCTCGACATGGTTTCGCCTGCTCGCTGGAACCGCGCCGGCGGTCTGGCTCAGCGCACGCGTGACCGCTATCGCCAGAACCTGTCCCGCACCATCGAAATGGCCGCAGACTTCGACCCGGCCATGCTCGGGTTCGCCAACGAAGTCGCCGCCATGTCGCAGCAGTTGGAAGCCGAAGGTGTAACCGGTTTCGAACTTCAGGAGCGTCTGTGGCGCCACGTCCGCGGCCGCGTCTATCGCGCCGTGCAGGAACACGAGGTAGGTCACACCATCGGCCTGCGTCACAACTTCGAGGCCTCTCGCGATGCCCTCAACTTCCATCCTCAGTACTGGGCACTGCGTGAGCGCACGTTCAACCCGGACTGCGATGAAGTCGGCTTCGAGACCTTCACTTACGACGGCATGGTCAGCGGCGACGTCGCTCCCAATGGCTGCGATGGCGCAAACGACGCCGCAGAAGACGCTCGCGTCCTGACCGAGATCCGCAACGGTATCGTCGATGAAGACACCCGCTACGGCGGCATCCAGCAGTACCAGTACGCGTCCATCATGGACTACGACGCTCGCCCGTCGACGCACTGGTCCGGTCTCGGCCTCTACGACTACGCCGCCATCGCCTACGGATACGGCGAGCTCGTCGAAGTCTTCGCCGAGGCTCCCTTCCAGGTTGGCGTGCAGGTCGCTTTTGTTCCCGCAGCACCCGGCGTGAGCGGCACCGACCGCATTGCACAGGAATTCCCGGTCGATTCCGCTGTCTACAGCCGTACCGGCGCCCGCGTGTCCGACATGCGCGATGTGGACTCCTATGGCTTCAGCAGCCGTGGCGTACAGTACGGCGACCAGGCAGGCTGGGACCCCATCAGCGACACCTCGGTCATCACCGACAACGCCTGGACCAACTTCCACTACTCGGTCCTTCCGATGCTCTTCTGGGACGACCAGGCCTCCATCGATACGACCAACGTGGCCAATCAGTACCACCCGCTCATCAACTTCGATGGCGTCGACAAGATGGCCATGATGTACAACCGGCGCCTGGTTCCCCGCGAAGAAGTGGCTGACTCCGGCCTCGTCGCCGTACCCTACCGCTTCTGCTCCGACGAGTACGAGTCCACCTCGAACGTCTGCAAGATCTTCGACCTCGGTGCAGACGACCAGGAAATGCTCGCCACCATCAAGAACGGCTACGAGAACTACTACGTGATGGACTACTTCCGCCGCGGCCGCGCAGGTTTCGGTCTCTGGATGTACCCCATCTATGCCCGTACCCTCGGTCGTTACTTCCAGCCCGCCATGCAGATCTACCAGTACTGGGTTCTGGACCTCTTCCGCGGTCCCAACTGGTACTATGACACCCGCGCCGGCTACGAGCGGTTTGCAGCGTCCATCGATGCCATCAACTTCGTCGGCTCCGTCATGACCGCTCCCTCGGTCGGTACCTACCGGTACGTCGAAGACCTCGACATGTATCAGCACGAGACGGACGATGTCGGCTTCCGCTTTGACCCGGCTGACCCGCAGTTCGCCAGCATCGACCCCAACTCCTACCTCGACCTCGGAATCGCCGACGGGGGCCGCTTCGGCGCTACCCGCTTCGTCCGAAACGAGGATCGCGAGACCAACTACTACTCCTTCCTGCAGTTCGAAGTCGCCTCGCACTTCTTCGCCAAGCTGGCCGCTCTCGAAGCCATGACCGGTGGTAGCGTTGAAGTCCTCGGCGCAGACACCATCTCGGACAACTCCGCATTCTGGCTCCCGCCCTACACCATCTTCCCCACCGACCTGAACCGTATGTTCGGTGGCATCATCAACGAAGATTTCCGTAACCTCGGATACTGCGTTGTGGACGATGGCAACGGCGGCCTTGATGTGCAGAGCATTGAAATCAT